>JBAQYK010000244.1:0-3008 GCA_049299995.1 Candidatus Methanoperedens sp. | reverse complement strand
CACAGGAAACGGCGCTGAGGGCTATCTCAACGTATCGGCGCGGATGAACATGTCGCCGGGATATTACGATTTCGAAGTTGATGGCATCGTCAACCAGACGCTATTATCCGGCGCTTCCGGATGGGTAACATTCAATTATACAGGGTGGAGTCCGAATCAGCATGACTTCAGGATAAAGCGGAAAGGAGCGCCCGGCATCACTTCATGGGGCAACAACAAGACAAATAACGACATCTTAACCCTGACGATTAACATAAGTGAAGCTGTCAACTTCAATGCCACAGCAAACCAGAGCATAGATACCTGGAGTTGGTTTAAGGACAATGCGAACCAGAACAACAATTATGATAACTTTACAACCGGTTTTAATGTTGCTGGAATCCATACAATAAAAGTTAATGCCACAAACACTAATGGCACAAGCAATACCCTTACATGGACTGTAACTGTGCAGGCTTTGGCTGTAGCGCCCAACATCACTTCATGGGGCAACAATAAGACAAATAACAACAGCCAGACCCCGACAATCAACACCAGCGAACCTGTCAGGTTCAATGCTACGGCAAACCAGAGCATAGATATCTGGAACTGGTTTAAGGATGATGCGGACCAGACCAATAATTATGATAACTTTACAACTAATTTCACTGCTGGAATCCATACAATAAAAGTCAATGCCACAAACAATGCCAATGGCACGAGCAACACAATCGTATGGACTGTTAATGTGCAAGCTATACGGGGAGTCAGCCTGACGAATATCTCAGCGCTAAGCCTGCCGGCAAACGCCGGAACTAATGCCACCTATATACTTAACCTTACCAACAACGGAACGGATGCCGATTCTTATAACCTGACTGTCGATAATCCGGGCGCTGCAGCAGTCGGGCTGAACATAAGTGCAGCTTATTACTTCCTGAATTCAGGCGAGACAAAGATATTCTCGCTCAATGTGACCGGCGCCTCGGCAGGTACGTTTAAAGTTAATGTCACAGCCGCATCTACGAACGATACGCGTAAGTTCGCTTATGTCAATACCACCACGACAGTGACTATTCAGACCTACATTCCTCCCACACCCGTAATCCTCACAGCCGTGACTGGCAATTTCTGGGTAAACACTACATGGCAGGCAGGGAGTGGAAATGTAACAGACAGTTACAACTCCACAAATGGAACTGCATGGATCAATTCAAGCCTGAATTACAGGAACACCACCCTATCCCCCCATGGCTGGCAAAACCTGACAATTTACGCCTGGAACAGTTCAGGCACAGGAACACTGAACACAACTCCAGCCCAAAACAGCACCCAGATCCCCAACAACGTTCCAGTCCTGTCCTCAATCGGCGACAAGACCGTTAACGAGAACCAGACCTTAAGCTTCACAATAACCGCAACAGATTTAGACGGGGATACCCTGACAAACGGCACCAATGCCACCAAAGGCAGTTTCACTGCCGCAACAGGCACATTCACCTGGACACCCGCGTTCGGAGATGCAGGCACTTACGTCTGGTACTTCAATTCCACAGATAATTACAGTGCAGTCGCGAGTGAAACAATAACAGTAGCTGTAACCAACGTACCATTAACCATCACCTCCCGCAGCCCGGACACTGACCCAACAACCATTCAAGGCACATCCCGGTCATTCAATATAACCCTGAACCGGACTGCGAACGTGATATGGTATATTAACGGCGCATCAGTTCAGACAAATAATAGCGTAGCCTCAGCACTCTATACCAACAGCACAGCAGGCGTAGGAATATACAACGTAACAGCAAGTGTCTCCGATGCTTTCGATACCACCTCAACCATGTGGAACTGGACAGTAAACCCGGTAGCGACCTACATTCCTCCCACACCTGTAATCCTCACAGCCATGACAGGCAACTTCTGGGTAAACACAACCTGGCAGGCAGGAAACGGGAACATCACGAACAGCTATAACGTAAGCGTAAACGGTGCATGGACGAACGGTACCACTAATACCTACGTGAACAGCACCTTATCCGCCCATGCCTGGCAGAACGTGAGCGTCTATGCCTGGAACAGTTCAGGCACAGGAACCCTGAACATTACTCCAGCCCAAAACAATACCCGTATCCCGAATAACGTTCCAGTCCTGTCCCCGATCGGCAGCAAGACCGTGGCCGAGAACCAGACCTTAAGCTTCACAATATCCGCAACAGACGCAGACGGTGATACCCTGACATACGGCAGCAATGTCACCAAAGGTGCATTCAATACCGGCACCGGTTTATTCACTTGGACACCGGGATTCGTTGACTCTGGCACTTATGTGTGGTACTTCAACTCAAGCGACGGGTATGGCGGGGTATCGAGCGAAACTGTAACAATCACAGTAAACAACATCCCGTTATCCATCACAGCCCGCACGCCGGGCACTGATCCCGCAACCGCTGCTGGAACAGCCCAGACCTTCACCGTAAGCCTGAACCGGAGTGCAACAGTCACATGGTACATAAACGGCACATCTGTCCAGACAAACACCAGCATCACCTATGCCTCATACACCAACAGCACAGCAGATGCTGGAATATACAACGTAACTGCCATAGCCCAGGATACCTACGATACCGCCTCAACCTCATGGACGTGGACAGTAAGCCCGGTATCGATAGGAGCGCCAAGCATAACCAGTTTCGCTCCGACTTCTCCTGTAAGCAATACAGCAGGTTCATCAAGAACCTTCAACATTACCGTAAACCAGACCGTTAACGTAACATGGTACATCAACGGAACGCTGAATAAGAGCGATACCGGCGTAACCGACTCGTCTTACACTAATACCAGCGTAGCCCTTGGTGTCTGGAACGTAACTGCCGCGGCAAACAATGCCAACGGTGCAGTTTCGCAGCAGTGGATATGGAATGTTACAGAAGCCCCCACAGGAGTGCCAAGCATAACCAGTTTCGCTCCAACTTCTCCTGTAAGCAATACAGCAGGTTCATCAAGAACCTTCAACATCACCGTAAACC
>JBAQYK010000243.1:0-9906 GCA_049299995.1 Candidatus Methanoperedens sp. | reverse complement strand
TTTCTGCCCTGATTTTGCCCCCGTGCAGCTCCACAAGCTGCCTCGTGATAGCAAGCCCGAGCCCTGTGCCTCCGTATTTCTGGCTGATTCCGGATTCAATCTGCTCGAATTTATGGAAAAGCTTGCTAAGATTTTCCTCCTTAATCCCGATACCTGTATCGGATACAGAAACTTTCGCCATGTCCCCTTCTTTTTTCGCGGTTATGGTTACAGCCCCTCCCTCCTCTTTGCTGAACTTTACTGCATTACCGAGTAAATTGAAAAGTATCTGCTTGAATCTCTGCTTGTCAGCCTCTATAAACTCAAGTTCCGGGTCGAATTCCGTTTTCAGGAGCACTTTATGCTTCATGGCTTTTTCTTTTATGAGAGATAACGTCTCTTTAATGGTTTCAGGCACTGACATCTTCTCGGGCACAAGTTCTATTTTCCCGGCTTCTATCTTGCTTAAATCGAGAATATCATTGATAAGACTGAGGAGGAATGTACCGCTTGTAAAAATATTGTCTATGAAATGTTCCTGTTTTTCATCGAGTTTTCCTGCCACCCCCTGCTTCATGAGTTCTGAAAAGCCAATGATTGAATTCAGAGGGGTGCGAAGTTCATGGCTCATGTTTGCAAGGAACTCTGATTTTGCTTTGTCTGCAGCTTCAAGGCGCAGGTTTTCAAAGTGTACTTCTTCCGCTTTCTTGCGCTCGGTGATATCCTTATCAGTAGAAACAAAGTGTGTGATGGTTCCGTGCTCGTCTTTTACCGGTGTTATGGTCTTTTCCGCATAGTACAGCTCGCCATTATTTTTTTTGTTAATGAGCACTCCATAAAAAACCTCACCTGAGAGAATTGTTCCCCAGAGATGTTCATAAAATTTTGTATCCTGTTTACCTGATTTGAGTATCCTTGGCGTTTTCCCGACAGCTTCCTCCATGGTATAGCCGGTAATTTTCTCAAAGGCAGGGTTGACATATTCAATGATACCGTCTTTCTTCGCAACAATCACAATATCCGCGGTATGTTCGACTGCACTTGAGAGTTTTCTTTGTATATCCTCAGCCTGCTTGCGCTCGGTGATATCCCGGAAAACCCCGTACATCGCCAGTTTGCCCATATAGGTAAAGGGAATTGATGCAATCTCCACGTCCACAGAAGTGCCATCAAGTCTCAGGAACTTTTCTTCTAATGGCGGCGCTACTTTCCCTTCCTCTTGCATACGAACGCGTTTTTTTACGATTTCATGATAGTCAGGGTGTATAATTTGAAATACTGTTTTTCCAACGAATTCATCCGGGTTTTCCGTACCCAGAATTTTCGCACCAGCCAAATTCATGTACACTAATTTACCTTCGCTGTGGATAGCAATCCCATATGGGGAGAACTCCACGAGGCGGCGGTATCGCTCCTCGTTTTCCTTCAGGGCTTCCTCAGCCCTTTTGCGCTCTGTTATGTCGCGAATTATCCCCACAGCATGCCATTTACCCTGGATTTGTAAGGCTGAAATTGAAATCTCGACAGGGAATTCGGTACCGTCTTTTCTTAGAGCTGAAATTTCAGTAATATTTCCAATTAATCGCCCTTTGCCTGTAGCCTTAAAACTCTCAAATCCCTTTTTGTAAGTATCATTATATTTCCCGGGAACCAGAAGAGAATGCAGTTCTTTGCCTATCGTCTCTTCTGCCGTGTATCCAAATATTCTTTCCCCTGCCGGATTCAAATAATTGATTCTACCCAGTTCGTCGATTGAAATGATAGCGTCCATTGCCCCTGTAGTTATTGAACGGAACTTTTCCTCGCTATGCCGGAGTATTTCCTCAGCCTTTTTGCGCTCTGTTATATCCCTAAAAATAGCCTGTGCAACTTTCCTGTCACCATATTGAATAATAGTGCTATTTATATCCACAGGAACCGCCGTACCGTCTTTTTTAAGCAGGGTCACATCGTTTAAAATTCCATACCCCTTCTGGACTAATTCTTTAAAAGCTGCAATAGTTCGTTCACGTTCATTTTTTGGAATAAAACCGGAGAAGTGCTCATTAAAAACTTCTTCGTTCATACGACCCAAAAGCGACTCGGTTTTCCTGTTAATCTCAAGCAGGTTTCCCTGCATGTCCATCAATATTATTGCGTCGCCTGCATTATCCATCAAAGCCCGGTATTTTTCTTCGCTCTCCCGGAGCGCATTTTCAGCCCTCCTGCGCTCGGTTATATCCTGCAAAAGCTGCTCATTAGTCGTCTCCAGTTCGGCTGTACGCTCCACTACCTGTTGCTCAAGATGCTCGCGATACTTCCTCAATTCGTCTTCCATGCGCCGTTTTTCGGTGATGTCTTCAATAGCAAGGAGTATCATCGGTGTACCGACTACTTCATGATAGATTTGACGGGCATTGAGCAGCATTGTTTTTTGACCGATGGTCTGGAACTTATGCGAAACTTCGTAGTCATTGAACTGTGTGTTTTTTGGAAGAATCTCCTCAAGCAGCTTCCGAAGCGAGGGGATATCCCATTGCCGGTTTCCAATGTCGTAGATTAAATTCCCTACTGTTTCACCGGGTGCCACTTCGAAGGTACTATAGAAGCTGCGGCTGGCTGAGAGTACCTTTAAGTCTTTATCCAGTACCACAAAGGGCTCGCGCACTGTATCTATAAGGCTCTCAGCGAAACTGCGGGCTTCCCGGGATACACTATCAGCCTGCCTTCTCCGGGTGATGTCGCGGACGTTGCACTGGATAATTTTATTATGATTAACCATATAGACGTTGCTGACAAACTCCACGTCAATACTTCGCCCGTCCTTTGTTTCAAGCGGTAAATCTTCATAACGGACATATCCCTTAGTTTGTAAGTCCAAAAAAGCAGCCTTGCTCGGCACGATGTCTTTGAAAAGACCGATATCCCATAGTTTCTTCCCCAAAAGCTCTTCATGAGAATATCCCAGCATATTTATCAGGAAAGGGTTTACGTCGGTTATCGTTCCCGTGTCTTCATCTAATTGCAGTATTCCATCCTGGGCAGTTTCAAAGAGACCCCGGTAACGGGTTTCGGAAACCTGCAGTGCCTCCTCTGCCAGTTTGCGCCCCTTTTCTGATTTTTCCAGCTCATCAATTCTCCGGCGCAGCTCCGCCAGTTCATTTATGAGCACCCGTTTTGATTTTTCTTCATCCCTCATAATGTTTACTTCCCCACAAAGACACTATAATTTCAAAAAGCCGGAATTTCCATTTCAAGCTTCTTTAAAGAAACCTTCTCAATTGCCTCCCTGAATCCAATAACATCTGATACGCGAATACGGATTGTACTCCCATTGATATGCAAAATAAGTATATTATGCTCCTTATCGAAATAAGTTTCTGTCTCAACAGTGAGAGCCTCCACCCTATATAAAGAAATTAAAGGGGTCTCAAAAAGCATCTCCCCGTTCCACAGGAAAAGCCTCTTATTAGTAAGGTACCAGACACCAGGTCTCCAGTTCGGGATAATTCCCCGGCTGTACCAGATATAGCCAAATGTCCTGGATAAGATTTCCTCGCCATCTGCAAGCACAGCCGCTTTCTTTGTCAATTCAGCGGCATACCACTCCCTCGTGTTTTTATCCCATGCCTCCATCATCCCGTAATCAAGCATCGTCTCTATACTTGCAAGCGCAGCTTTCAGGCTTATTCCAATTAAAGGCACGCCTGCGACAGAGATTATCACATCCGCATTCAATATGACACCTTTGTTCAGGCATCTGTCAAGCAGATCGACGATGGTATTCTCCCTTTCAGGCTTCATCCTCAGACCTCCTTACCGGGTTCATCAAACCGCCGGACAAAACTGAACGGCGCCCAGGGACCGCTGAAGCGGACTGCAAAACCCTTACGCCTGTTAATCTCATCCAGCGCCTCGCCGAGCCGCCCGACGTTATCTTCATGGACAAGGCAGGAAAACGCAACGATTAGTCTTTTCCCGGCATATTTTTCAGGCACATGCGCAATCTTTTCATCAGCCCTCATTTCTTCGACATGCTCCTGTATATTTGAGATGAATTCCATGGAGAGCCGTGTTGCCTCGGCTGAGAGCGCATCCTTTAGGTTCAATTCAAACCTTCGCCGGAACAGGTAAGCGGCGCCCCCTGGCATTTTATCCAGCTTCTCTTTCATTTCCCCAGACTCATGGTCGCAGCCCGCGAGTTTCGCTTTGAGATATTCATGGTCGCAGAAAACCTGGATGGAGTACTCGGCTTTATTTTTCAGCCTGTCAAGCTCTTCTTTTAATGTCATGTAGCACATTTCCAGCCAGCAGGATACGACCTCATCACTGCCCCTGACAATGGTATCGAAAGAGAACGGCAGGACTGTTCCGGATTTTTTGGCGGCGCAATCGATTACATAATTATGCGATAATATCCACTCCGCTGCTTTTGCGTTATCCTTTGTCGCATAGGGTTTTGCCATGCAGGAATGCACCACTGCCGCAATATCCTTATAAGGAATCGTATATACCGTGCTGTCTTCTATCCCCGTATTATCAAAGTTCAGCCCTGCACCGCTATTGATTATGCAGTACAGGTATCTCCCCTCTTCTCCGATATTTTCCCCGCTCACGCCTCTGCGACCTCCGTAGTCCAGCTTTCAGGGCTCTGGATTTTGCCTATCATTTCGTCAGCCACATTGTCAAGACTTTCCCTGACAGAGTTCACAGCATCTTCAAGGTCATTGTCTTTCTTTATGTTCGTAAGCGCTTCTTTCAGGTCTGACAACGCAGCGCCGAGTCTCTCGATTTCCTGCTCGCTAAGCCTCCCGCCTTCCATTCTCCGTATCGCCTGCCGCTCAAGCACCTCCTGTATAATCTCCACAAGCGCCACAACCAGCCCCATTAGCCCCTGTTTGAGGTTACCCTCATCGATATTGACCGGCATGTTTCCCCTTCTCAATTTTCAGTTGCAGTATGCCGTTTTTATAGGTTCTCCCGGCAATCGATTTCGCAGTTTCGGGCAGCGCAATACTTTTGGTGTATCCGCCGGCGGAAATCATGAGGAAATTTTCATTCAGTTCTGTTTTTATGTCCTTTTCCTCCGCGCCGGGCAATTCCGCTATCACCGTGATGTAATCCTTCTCCTCAAAAACATCGATAATAGGCTCCTTTTCAGGCGCTTCCTCCTCTTGCGGCGCCCCCTCTTCTCTTTCAGGTACAAGGGGCTTTATAGACACGCCATATTTCACTTCGGGCTTGCCGTTCCAGCCTGTTTCTAACCTGTGCTTTATCTCTGCATCCGTCTGTGCTATCCTTTTCCTGAACTCTGGCGAGGATTTTTCAAGCGTCTTTACAATGCCGCCAAGACCGGGGATGAACTGGCTTACCACATCACCCACGATACTGGGCTCCTCCTCTTCTTTCTTTTCAAGCTCATCAATCCTTTTCTCAAGCTTTTTTATTTTCTCCTTATACTCTTCTCCCGTTTCCCCTACCTTTTTCTTGTGTTTCTCATTTCCCATAAATATTCACCTGCTATCTTATTTACACAGGCAGACGAATGCGGATACCCGCTCAACAAATCTGCGTTCATCTGCGTAAACCTTTAGGAAAGGTTTATCATAAACCGTTGCGCCACTTTACTTCGCAGACGCGTATGCCCGCAGGCATACGTAAACCTTTAAGAAAGGTTTATCAAACGAGGGGTATGCAAAGCATACCCCAACACCACGTAAACCGGGGTATCGGTTTACGTGGATACTGCGCAAGCCGAAGTTTCGGCTTATCTGCGGTTCGTTATTTTTCAACACCTCTGACGGCGCCCGCTGTTCATGAAGAGCATCCATTATTCAAGCCTCCTGCTTTGCGTTCTTCGCGCTCTTTGCGGTGCATGTTTTAATCTCACCGCAAAGTATGCAAAAGGCGCAAAGATTCAATATGCGTTTATCCGCGCGGTTCAGTTATCCATGATGTTTGAGCGTAATCCTCCAATTGTATCACCAAATTTCATACCATATGTACCAAGGCTTTCTGCCGCTCGATCGGGCTTATCCAGCCGCATATGTGGCAGCCTTCTTCCAGCAGCCTCCGTTCCTCCATTTTATTTCCGCATTCAGGGCAGCTTGCCTTTAATTTTAGTGCCTCACTCCACGCCGGGGTTTTGAGATTTGTTCCTGACGGGAACTCCATGCCGTATCGCGCCGCGGTTTCAAAGGAGGCAAGCGTCGCCCTTATCTTGATGCCAAGAAGCTCGTTGCCCGCAACCGAAACTGCGATATCCGCATTGATTACGAGACCCTTGTCCAGTATCCTCTCTATCGCATCGGGAAGACCCCTGTTACCTTCCGGCATCAATCCTTTCATGGTTTTTTCCTCCCGGATTTTCTTCTAGCTATTATTGATTCCTTTTGTACTGCCTGTTGCGAATCTTCCAGTATCGGTTTTGGCATCAATGAAAGTTTACATGATAACATTGTGGCTTCTGCAAATTCAGGTTTTGAGGCTTCAGGGTATTTCGGGGAATACGCCATTGTATCGGCAAATTTCGGGTCAGGCATGGTCGCGCTCTTAAAACACCGGGTCAGGGTTCCTGCGTATTCCGGGTCTGGTACTGTGGAGTGTGATGGCGAATAGGATGTATGGTCTGAAAAATCCCGTGAAGGCAAGGTAGGGCATGCAAAAAGGAGTTTTCCCTTCCTTTTTTCCCTGACCCTTCGCGTCATTTTCCTTTTGTCTATGATTTCCCTGTTTTTCCTGACTGTATTTTTGAAAATTAACTGGGCTTTATCTATCTGTGCCTGCGCATTCGCTCGCTGTTTTTTCTGATGTGATTTTATTGTCTCTTCAAGAACACCCACATTTGCCCTGTGCTTTTTCTTCTGCGCTTTCACATGCTCTCGCACGCTCTCCTTCTTCAATATCCATTTTTCATGGATATCATCCTGCAATTTATCAACACGTCTGCTGTGGGCGATTTTCTTTGCTCTCAGATAAGGAACTGCCACTTCCCTGATCTTTTTATGAAAAGCATCTACGACTGCTCTTTGTTTCCTCTGGTTTTCCTTGATTTTCTGTTTAACATCTATCATTTATATCACCGGTTAAATTCTTCTGATATGATTCTTGGGCGTGGACGCGGATTAAAACCCCTTCTCAGAGGGAAGTCACCTGCCTCAATCCCCAATCTTATGGTACAATCATATTCAGCTTTTGAACCGTACGGTCCTTCAAGCGCTCCCGATACGTTTTTCGTTGTCTCCTTCTTTTTCTCCATATCTTCAAGAAGCTCCAGGAACTCCCGGATACCCCCGTGAAATTCTTGTTTCCCTGTAGCAGGCAGTTCTTTCAGGTTGCTTTTTTCCTTTTTCATTTGTCATCTCACTCCAAGTATATCCATTCGTGCGCCAAGATCCATCTCCTGTCCCAGTTCAGCCATTTTGAGCTTGTGCAAAAGCTCATTATTTGTTCTCTCGTATTCATCCCTGTTTATCTCCCCGAACTCGTACAGAAGCCTGTTTTCCTTTATCCGGTTCTTGATTTTTTCAGGATTGTAAAACTCCCGGTATGCAAAACCCCTTATCTGCTCTATAGTCCATAGCAAATCAAGACCCGGTATCGAGATACCGAACTGTCGAAGCACGATATCATCCAGTATGAACATTACCGGAAACCCCCTCTCTGCCTGGAAAGCACATGTATGTCCACGAAATTATACGGTGGCCAGGGTCCGCTGTACTGGGTTTTCAGATAATCGTATTTATTCCGGAGGCTCTCCACCTCGCTTGAAAACTCATCAATTTTATCCCTCGCGACAAGGAAAGATGCATTCAGCACAAGGCGCTCGCTGAACAGCTTGAGTTCCTTCGAGTCCGTGGCAATCCTTTTGAGCCGTTCTAAGAAATCCTGCCGGCACTGCCCGGTTTTCCCATCCAGCGCGGCATCCTTTGGCTGGATAACCTTTACCCCCAGTTCTACTTTATTTTCTATAGCCTGCATGGCTTTCCTGATGGCTTTATATCCCGCGCTCATAGCCACCGTAATCAGTTTCTTGTTCTTGAACACCATGCCGTAAGCCACAGGAATCACGCTGTGTTCCTTCATCACGCACTCCACTATACTTTTATGAACACCCACTTCTTCTTCGTTTACCTCGTATTTTTTAACAGGCGCAGTGCTCACAACAGGCGCAAAATCCCTGTACTCTATGGTGTAAACTTCCCCTTCGCCAAAACCCAGGTTTCCGAAGCTCTTTTTCCCGCCATCGGATTTGATTATGCAGTAAACGTATAGCCCATCGCTCATATCTTTTTCACCTCAAAGACATTCGATTTCAAAAAGCCGTTCAGGAATTCGTTTGCTAAAAGGTGCCCGCCGAGTATATCGCGGATATGCGCTTCGCTGCCCTCTGCCGGCTTATACACTTTCTTTTTTATACTGCAATCGCATTCCAGCAGTCCATCTTTCTTTAACCTGTGAAGAAGCGGATAAATTGTTCCCGGGCTTAGCAGTACATTGAAATTCCTGTGAACTATATCCATTATATCCGTGCCGCACATCGGTTTGCCGGCAACCAGCGCAAGAACCACTATGTCCAGGTACTCTTTGACAAGTCTTTCAATCGTCTCATCCGCAGTGTTGAATTTTTCGAAAATCCCTGACGATAATACCGTCGTGTCCGGGGTGTTGAGAATAAGCCTGTCATGGATTGCGGCAAACTTCCTGAGTCTTTCATTGGAAAGCCGGGAAATATCATACATGCATAACGAAATATTATTTTTATTTTCGGTCAGGTTCTCAATTTTCTCATGAGATTCAACCCCGTCTATGATTATCCTGAATTTGCCCGTGGTTTCCAGGCTGCCTGTATCTTCAGGATGTATAACCCGCAGTTCATGCCCCAGCTCAAACTTATTCACGACCGTGCATGGTTCTTTTTCGGTTATATACAGCAGGTTCTCATCCTCACACGACGAGGCTAAGAAGGATGCCTGGATTGCATACTTATTCACAAGAGAGGTGTAGAGGAATAATACGTGCCTGCTTTTAACAAGGGACCCGGTTAAAACTGCATCTATGCCAGAGGGTGATTTTTTATTCAATTCATTGCCTCCAGCTTGTTTTTCTTGCCTGGAAACCGTCTCTCTCGCATTCTATCGTGACGTAGTCGGGATATCCGTTGAGGATTTCTCCCTGACATAGCTTCCCGCACATTGGACACTCCATTTCAACAGGGTTCATTTTATCATCTCCTGGTTAGTGATTATAGCAGAGAGTTCGCCTGACTCTATTATCATCCCGCCTCTTCCTCTACTACCCTGTCCCCCCTGCGCCGCGTCCCTGTCCTTTTATATCCTGTGAGTTCCCCATCACGGGTTAATTTGAGTTCATACGTGCTGAGTATATCCTGCGTGTCCGGAACTGCTTTCCTTTCAAGCACCTCGACATTCACCTTCCAGCCATCGTCCCCACCGCTCACGCTTGTAATACCCTCTGATTTTTTGTTCAAAAGGCTCTCTGTCATGGAGAGAGCGGTTTTGCTGATGTCTTTTATATCGGGCTTTTTCTTGCTGACCTCTTTTATATCAAGTTTCTTCGTGACGGTCTCTTTTATAACGGGCTTTTTTCCCATACCAGATTCTCCTGTAGGATGCTTTTTATGCAACGCTATGCCAGCGCCGCAATAGCATCTTTCACCAGCGCCTGTTTCTCAATCAGGTCCATGGGGGAACGCGTTTTTGTAGCCATTACATCGATGCAGATCTGCTCGAAATTCATGTTACCCTGACCGTTCAATGCCCTCAGTCCCTGTCCTATCATTATACAGGCTCTTGTCCCCGGTTTCTGGGCATCGGGCAGTTTTTCCCTTAACGACCTGACCACATTCACTATCTTACGGGCATCGCCTTTTGGCAAACCCGTATGCGCATTGACAATGTTTACCTCGGTATCAAAACTGTAGTAGTC
>JBAQYK010000242.1:0-2505 GCA_049299995.1 Candidatus Methanoperedens sp. | reverse complement strand
GTAGATTTCGATGAGGGTGCTATCAGTATCCTGTTATTCCTGAAATAAAAAATCGTTTCCCTCAACCCCTCCCGGTTCATCTCCCCAAGCACACGCTTTATTTGCTTCTCAAGCCAGAACATGGTTTCCAAAAGATGCTCCCTGTACCCCGGGGTTCTGATTGTTATGGGCACGCCATCTATTCTATATAGTATGCAAGCTTCGACCCCTTCGATTTCATACAACTCGTCGAGTGCTTCCTCAAGTCCTTTTAACTTTACCATTTCCTTTTTTCTCTTCTTCTAAAACAAGCGTAAGTGTTCGCGAGGGGTCTTCCTCGCGGGTCCAGTTCTTCTGCAAAACCCCAATCCTTGCCTCCAATCGGTCTTTTAACTTACCCATCGATTTTGTTTGTTCGATTGCTTTCTTAAACCGGTCATCAAAGGCAGTTTTTGGTTTTACCCGCTCTATCTGTTTTTCAGAGGCATTAATCACAATCCCAAATCCTGTCTCGATAGAATAGGGATATAGTCCCTCGCCGTGCTTTGACCCCCTGTTTTTCATTATACGCAGCGTCCTGTCATACATTTCACCAAAGCCAAGGTTCTGGAGGTATATTACAGTATCTGCCAGATACAATGGCATTACAGAACTATCCTGCTGATTATTACCATCGGCAGGCTCCTCAAGCACTATCACGGCAGTTCCAATTTTGCGAAGCTCCTGGAATATGGTGCTAAGGGATTTTCTTTTTTCTTTTTCAGAATAAAAAGTGGGATAAGTCAACGGGTCAATTACTATCCTGGGATTGTTGGAAGGCTTTGATCTCCTTACCATTTCAGCGAAATCCAGGGATGGGAACGTCAGGTCTTCTCCAAACAGATGAATTATCTTCAGGGTTTCTTTCTCGATATGCTCTCCTAATTCCACCCACCCTAAATCCATGCTATCACGAATGATTTGTTCCTCCGACATCTCAAATGTAATATAAATCACTTTTTCCCCGCGATTAAGACCGAACAGCGCATACTGAAGCGCAAAAGTGGTCTTTCCAACGCCTGTGCCACCACGGACAATATTGATAGTATTCTCTCGGAAGCCTCCTCCAATCAGGTCATTAAGACCATAAATGCCTGTGGATATTCGACCCATTTTTGTCATTACTTCAGTCTCTTAATTATGCAGCTGTTTATATGCTATAAATATTATTTATACTTTTGGTATAAGGAATTATGTATTCCGAACACGTCAAAACGATGTGTTTTGTGTCTTTCCGGAGATATTTTTAAGTTTCACGACCCAGCCGCAAATTCACAAGGGACGGGTTTTCCATAATGCGAAAAGCGGCATCAGTTTCTTTTCCTATTTTCACATCCCCCTTTCGTCCTGCAGTTGCGGAAAAAAGATAGTCCTCCCCGCTGAAAACATCTACTATTTCTCCAGACAGTTCCCTCACTGTAAGAATCACATACTTTTTGGAACGCTCAACCCTGGGAATAAAAGTCAAAATCTCATGCTTTTCCTTCTTTTCTTTTACTCTCTCCCGGATATCCAGGTGAATACCCAGCTTTCTCTCTATCCGGTCTACATTTTTGCCGCCTTTTCCTATAACAGCCGGTATATCTTCCTTGGCGACATACACTATGGCGCTTGAATCCGATACAACCTCTGCATCCACAGGATTGCGCGTGTATTTTTGCACTTCTTTTTTTATTTCACCAGTTGCCAGAGCCCAGGTGCCGGGGCGTTCCGGTTGCTCGCTTACAGGCATCACCACAACCTGTTCGCCGTATGTGTATATCTCATACTCTACAATGCCTGTCTCAAAATCCGCCACCGTTATCACGGGTCGGGACAAATCCTGCTCAAACATGCCGTGAGGCACTTTTACTGTGAATTTAACGTCGTACACCTTGGAAACTTCGCCTTTATCTATGAAAATTACCGTATCCACTACCTGCGGGATTATCCCCAGTTCAACTCTCCCGATAAGCCGCTGGATGGCGTCCACCGCCCTTGTGGCATGTACCACGCCGATCATCCCCACGCCTGCCATCCTCATGTCTGCAAATACCTGGAAATCTTTTGTTTTCCTGACTTCATCGTACACCGTATAGTCAGGTCTCACGAGAAGCAGGATATCCGCAGTTTTCTCCATATCGCCTTTTATCGGGGCATACTGGGTTATCGCATCCGGGACCTGCAAATCCCTTGGGGATTCCATTGTTTTCACGATAAAACCTTTCTCATGCAGCACCTCTGCAACACTGGCTGCAAATGTGGATTTTCCCGCGCCCGGAGGACCGGCGACAAGAACGCCTCGCTGTCTTTCTATAATCCTTGTTTTGAGTTCATTGCTCAGCCTGTAGTCGTCAAGACTAACCACTGCAATTGGTCTTACAGCCGTAATCTCCATCCCGTCTGAAAAAGGAGGCTGGGCTACTGCTATGCGCATTGAGCCTATCTGGAAAACCATGACGCCTTCGTGTTCTATTTCCAGGTGCGAATCAGGGTCGCGTTTTGACC
>JBAQYK010000241.1:0-6540 GCA_049299995.1 Candidatus Methanoperedens sp. | reverse complement strand
GACTAAACGAAAAAAACCACTGGCATCTGGTGATATTGCTTTATGAGAACCAATATTAAATTCGGATTGGTCTGTGTAATTATAATATTTATAGCTCTGTTCGGTGCCATTACAACTGCGGTTTCCGAAAGTGCGCAACTGCAATGGACTGGCGGCATGTCCGGCAAGCTCATGCGCGGCGAGACACTCACATATAAAGGGTATTCAGTAGAAGTTATAGCGTTTCCTGCGCCTGTGGAATCGTCTAAATACAAACCTGAGCCTGAAGAACCGGTTACGCCTTTTGTGGGGCTGAATATATCAAAAAATGGTAAATTTATAAGCAGTTTTGCACTTGGATTATCCGAATCATATATATTGCCTGATGGCGAATTGAAAGTCACGGCAAAAGAACTTCCCTCTCAAAATGCCAGGGAATGGATTTTTGAAAATTATGCCCCATGGACGATAATAGAGTTGAATCCGAGAGGTACGCCATTACTGGGGGTATCGATACAGACTGACAAAGATAAATACACATCTTCTTATGCAACAGACATTGTTGCAACAGTAACATTAGAAAATACAGGCTCGGCTGATGCGGTTAATGTCGATATGGCAATTTTGACTGAACTTCCAATAAAGAGAGGGAGTTTAAAATACCATTATGATAAGATCAAAATAGGGGAATCCATCACCGAGATTTTAACGTTCTCCTCACCCATTCTTACAGAACAAAAGATACAGGCTATTTCTGCTAACGTCAGCGGATATGATGTCATGGATATTCCATATACGGCAACGTCATCAAAGAGCATTTCAATAGCTTCCGAGGTTCCTGTGAGTCTTGTCGTAAGGAAAAGCACGGTTGATAAAATGTATTTAAAGGATTACACCATCGTTTCATTATCCGTACAAAATAATGGAAAGTACGATGCTAATAACGTGAATATTACAGATTATCTTCCAGATGGTTTTAAACCTCTCGGAAACTTGTCGCTGCACTGGGTGGTTGATATTCCTACAGGTAAGGAATGGACCTACCGCTACACGGTAAGACCGGTAAAGGCAAACAAAGAAGGTGTCGTATTCCCGGCAGCTACTGCAGAGTTCACATTCGGGAACGAATTTTACAGCCTGCGATCAAACCAGCCCAGGATTGTAGTGTACGGACCAGCAATTATGCTCTATAAACAGACAGATGTTTATGAAGTAAATCCGGGAGATACTATAACTGTTACTATAATTGCGGAAAATACAGGAAGTACTCCTACAAGGGTCTCTATTATGGATACGCTGCCCGATAAGGTTACCCTGATCGATGGCAGCACCGTGAAGGAGGGATTTCTGGAGGCAACCAGGAAACTTGGATTCAACTACACTATCAGAGTCGATTCCAATGAGCCAATCACCCTCCCTCCTGCTACTGCCGAATTTTTTGAACTTGGCTCAAAAGGCAGGAGAATCAGCACTAATAGCCATGAAGTTGAAATACAGATTAAATCCCTGAAAAAAACTCCAATACCAACCCCCTCTATCAAAACGCCTGTGCCTACCCCTACTGTTACTTTGCCCAGGGAAACTCCCGCACCCATTCCTATAATCACAACCGTGACGCCAACGCCTGTGCCTCCTGTGACGCCGCCAGTCGTTAAACCAGTTAAAATACCTGGTGAACTGCTTCGCGATGCTGAGAACCTTTTTTTGAACACAATACTGGCTTGTAATGACACCAATATCAGCCGCTTTAATATTACAAGTACAGCCTGCAACTTTTTCAAGCAGCGCCCTGGTGAGCCCGTGGTGATTCTCTCCATAAGGAAGAATACGGTTGATAGCGTGCTTTTAAAGGATTACACCAGCATTTCATTATATCTCAAAAACAATGGAACATCCAATCTTGAAAAAGTGACTATTACAGATTCTCTTCCGGAAGGGTTCAGGCTTCTCGGCAACCAGTCGCTGCAATGGGTTGTTGATATCCCAGCCGGCGAGGATAGGGAATACCGCTATCTGGTAAGACCGCAGGAGCCAAGTAAAGAAGGAATCATATTCCCCCCGGCTACTGCAAAATTCATAATAAAGAATGGAGTGTATACTCTACGATCAAACAAGCCCACGATTGTAGTGTACGGACCCAAGATTGTACTCAGTAAACAGACTAATGTTTCTGAAGTCAAGCCCGGTGATTCTGTGAACGTGACGGTGCTTGCGGAAAATACAGGAAATGCTCCTGCAACTATCGTTATCTTGGACAAGCTGCCAGAAGGTGCAACCCTGGTAAGCGGCAAAACAACGTCCGAAGGCGTTCTGGAACCTGGTATGAAAATGATTTTTAATTACACCCTTAAACCGGATGCCAAAAAGCCCATAAAACTCCCTCCTGCAGCTGCGGAATACTATGAATACGGCTCCAAAGGCAGGAAGATAAGTGTGAAGAGCCAGGAACTTGAAATAAGGATTAAATGAAAAAATGTGGCGTTTCCTTGACCTTGATAAGATTGATGGTTTTTACAGCGCGGCTCTCTTTGAATCCATTGCAAAGCATGTAGGTGCAGGGTCTTCGCCTGAGACAATACTTTTCTGGCGCGTGCGAACGCCTGTCGTGTATCTTGGATATCACCAGTGCGTGGAAGATGAGATTAATGCTGAGTTTTGCAATCGCAACAGTATCGGGATTGTGCGCAGGATACTGGGGGGAGGGTGCGGTTTTTGCGATGAGAACCAGATACTTTATTCCGTGATAGGGCAGGATGGCGGCGTGATTCCCGGCGACATACAATCAGCATATACAGAAGTCCTTGGCGGCGTGGTGAACGCACTTCTTACTCTCGGCGCCGGAGGGAATATCGAACCTGCCCGAAATGCTATCTATTCGAGGGGCAGGAAAATCTCGGGGAATGCGCAGGGGCGCTTCGAGGGCGCGGTATTGATTAACGGAAGCTTGCTGCTGGATTTTGATTTCGAGCTGATGGATAAAGTGCTGAAAGCTCCCACGAAGAACCTGCATCCGGTAGCTCATGCGAGGGATGGGATGATAACCTTGAAGGAATTAGGGATTACGGATATCGATGCCGTTAAAAAGGCGCTCAGGCAGGGTTTTGAACAAGCGCTCGGGATAAGCTCGGAGGATGGCACGCTGACTGAGAACGAAGCTCGTATGGCGAGTCAATTATTGGATAAGTACCGCCGGCATGATTGGACGTACAGGATGGACATAAAGCGCGCGCAGCGGAGGCTCAGGAAAAGCTCTTCCGCGCCTGCTCCTCCGCAAGCCTGATAACATCCCTTACTGGAATACCTGACTCATGAGCTGCTTTCTTGCAGTCCTCAAACTCAGCCGATATATTCAGCAGAACGCCCCGCAAATCCCTTGCAACCTTAACGCCTATTGAAAACGTCCTGTTGTTTATAGTAACATTAATTTTCCCCATCTCTCTCTGCGCAATCAGCCTGTGTTTTATCGGGATTATCCTGACGCCCAAGGAACCCGTTTCTTCGATTATTTTCCTTGCAAGCCTGTCAGAATCCCCCGGCTTTGCGATGACCTGGACAATATTGCCGCTTCTCCCTTTTTTCATGGTGGCAGGTATTACAGCCACGTCCAGCGCGCCCGCCATGAGCAGTTCATCGATCAGATTCCCGAGCACCACGCCAGTGACGTCATCCACGTTGGTCTCAAGCATCTCGATTCTGTCTGAGATAAGAGCCTCATCGATTTCGCCTGAGATTATCCTCAGGACATTGGGGACAGCACCGTCGCCGCTCCCCGCGCCGTATCCGATTCGTTCTGTCTTCATCGGAGGGCATTCGCCTTTTTCATTGACGAAATGCGCAAGCAGTGCGGCGCCCGTGGGTGTGAGCAGTTCGCCCTCGACCGGCCCTGATTGCCAGGGCAGGGAATATTCCTTCAAGATTTCAAGTGCTGCGGGGGCAGGCACCGGGAATTTCCCGTGAGAGAACCCAACAAATCCCATGCCCGCTGATATTGGAGTGCAGTAGCTCCTGTGGTTTTTTAATCCAAGGTCATGAAAAGCAGTACATGCTCCCACAATATCCGCAATAGCGTCTTCCTGCCCGAGTTCATGGAAATGCAGTTTTCCAGGGGCTACGCCGTGCACTTTTGCTTCGGCTTTCCCGAGGATGTTAAAGACTGAAATTGCATCATTTATTATCTCCGAATCAATATCAAGCGAGCTGATACGTTCAAGGATTGCCCCTAATGGCATGCTCCCTTCTTTTTTCGTAACAACATTGACAGATTGCGCCGAAATACCTTTTTTAGTGGTTCTAGAAAATTCAACCTCGACATTTGCGGCTGACTCCATTGCCTCTTTCACTTTCCGTGGGTCAGCCCCGATATCGATAAGAGCCGCAGTAGTCATATCGCCAGAGGCACCGGAAAACGGGTCAAAGATGATTGCTTTCATATTCCAACAATCCTATATCATCATCAGGATTTATAAACACTGTCTGGATTTGTAGAAGAAATATCCAATCACAGTGATTGTTATTACAGGCGACACCCATTCTTTTATATGAACCCCGAAACTGTCGAGTATCATTATTACGCCGAGGAAAAATATGGAATACATCGCCCCGTTTTTCAAGTAAATGTATTTCTTAACCCTGTCAATATTGCTCACCGTCAGTTCTCTCACGACAAAGGCTCCTATCCCGTTGCCGATGAGTATAAGCGGCACCGACAGCGTGAATGCAAATGCACCAACCACGCCATCAATCGAGAACGTAGCATCAATCACCTCAAGATAAAGGATTTTACTCCAGTCGCTCATACTCGATGAGCCGCCCATAAGCTCTTTCTCATGCATCTCTGCATTCTGTTTAAATCCGTGCGTTATGAAAAACGCTGTTGACCCGACCACTGCCCCTAAAGCCATAAACGGATGCTGTTTCAAGGAAAACCAGACAATTACTGTCAGGATTATGGAGACTATTGCAAAGAACCATACGCCATGTTGGTGGAAAAACCTCTCGCCCCGCAAGCCGTAGTTTTTCGCCTCGATAAACAGCCAGTGGAAAAACAGGAAAATAAGAAAAATCCCTCCACCAACAAGAAGAAACGGCGAGGATTCCTCAATCACTTTTGCTATTTCGGGGTCTTCGCTGAAAGTGGCAGTCAGGGCGCCGACTGGTCCAAGTGAGGGATTTGTTGCCCATACGATTAACCATGGCAGTGCTCCCCTGATTACAAAAACCGCAAAGAGCAATCCATAGAACAGGAACCACTTCCTCGCTCGAAGAGACATCGTGGAAAGCACTTCGGCGTTGATTACTGCATTATCGATGCTGCTTATGGTCTCGAAAAGGATAAGACCGACAACAATGAGTATGATTGAAAATATGTCCATGTGAACCAGCTTTTTATGGGAACGACAGTATATCTTTTTTGCGTATATACGTTTTCCTTACTGCATGCCATCATCGGGCTCGGCGCCATAACCCTGTGGATGTACTCTGCGCTATGCAAGACCGCATTAAGAAAAAGATAGAATAAAAAAAAGAAAAAAATCGGTGTACTCTTACACCAATTTCTTTATCGGGTGTGATTCCGCAAGCACGCTAAGACCGAGGTCTTTTGCAGTCTCACCCAGCATGATGTCCACCATTGCCACAGCAGGGAAGACACGCTTTACGTTCTCTATCGGACCATAGAGCAGGAAATTTGCGCCCATTATCTGTGCAACGAGGTTCGTGCCTATGTCCACAGGCGGCCATGACTCTGTTTTTGCATCCGGGTCTGTTTTCTTGTATTTCTTCATCCAGTCCCATGCAGAAGCCATGTTGTGGAAACCTCCGCCTGCAGGAAGCCCCAGCTTGCCTTTTACAGCAAGAACCGACCTTATTGTCGCGCCTGAGCCTGCTCCGAGCGGCGTTGCAGCCACATCTACGAGCGGTCTTGTGATTCCCACTTCCTTTGCAACCTCAAGCATGCCTTTTGCCTGCCCTGTTCCTCCTTTCTCAAGGATTTCCAGTTTGCCCTCAACGCTTGGGTTTGTGGCATTGAATGCAAGAATAATGGCTGAGGTAAGTTTGCTCTCCTTGAGCGCCTTTATCTCCTCGGCGCCTATGCTGGCGTTGATGGAGTTGTGTATGGCGCGCTTCTCAACACCGATTTCTTTTGCATACCTTGCCGCTACGGCTCTGACATGACCGTCTGATGAATCCACAAGGAACGGTATATCGTCGCAGATATCTACGAACCAGTCGATGTATTTCTTTATCGCTTCTGGCGTTTCGCCAACGAGCTGGTTGAAATACGGATTTCCTGTAGTATCTCCCATCACTTCCTGTGTATTCCACAGTTTCTCTGCGGCAGCTTTGTCAAAAACACCATGGTCTTCATCCGAAACAATCTTATGTTTCAAGTAGAACATAGTACTGACCAGTACTGTTGGGTATTCTCCAGGCTGTCCGCCGACTTTTATCTTGCCGAATTCAAACACTTCTTGTTTCTTATCAAATCTGAACATCTTAGCACCTCATTTAAATAATACGCTCTGGAGGAATGACTGCAATCTTGGAAGCACAGGTGAGAGC
>JBAQYK010000240.1:0-2011 GCA_049299995.1 Candidatus Methanoperedens sp. | reverse complement strand
TAACAGTGGACATGATAGAAGATCCAAAAACAACTATGATAAATGTCTTTGAACTTTATTACGGAGCTATGCGTTCCACAAAACCAGAAAAAGCGATATCAGAAACAAATTTATTACTTAGATCTATAGATATTCTTGGCTTCGACATATCAGCGGCTGCGAAAGCTGCTGATATCCATGCAAAATTAATGAATTCAGGAAATTCGCTGGACATTCAGGACGTTCTTATAGCCGGGATTGTAATATCAAATAAGGAAGAACTTGTGACCAGAAATATTGACCATTTCAGCCACATACAGGGTCTGCGATGCAGGTCATGGTAAACTTCCTGTTATCCGCGACCTCCATTGTCTATTTCGTGTTCACCTCTTCACATCAATTTTCCCTGTCACGACTTCTGGAATTAAGGCTTTACAGTATTCTTTAAGGAGAGCGATTTCTTTTTATTCCGCAAGAGCCAGTCCTTCTATCCCTTCAAAATGATCTTTATTATTGGTGAGCAGCTTGTATCCGTTCTGAAGAGCAATCGCCCCTATGAGCAAGTCCCTGATTTCTATCATTTTACCCTTAGCTCTTCTTTCCGCAAAGAGCCTCCCTGCAGTTTCCATGCTCTCTTCCCTTGTATGGAGCAGCGTCAAAGTCTTAAGAAGCCCTTTTGTTGATGAGATGTTCCGCGTCTTATCCCTGGAATTGTATGCGCCGAAATACAGTTCAAAAGCGTTTATATCAGTAGTCGCAAGCTCTTCTTTTTTTTCAAGCTGTCGTATTTTGCCGACTGCATGTTCCTTATCCCTGAGCAGGTCGATCAGGATATCGGTATCTATTACAACTCCCATCTTTTCCAGCTTTCCTTTAATTCATTTTTGATATCAAGAAGTTCCTTTTCATCCATTTTCCATCCGCCGGCGAACCGGCTTGGCTTATTCTTCCTGTTTTTCAGCAAATACCTCAATGCTTCATCAATAGACACCGGTCTCTTCAATTCCTTCATCAAATCCCCTGCGATGACATTTATATTCTCGTAAGTTTCATCCCTGATTTTTATGGTTTTGAATGGCACTTTTACCACCTTATCTACATTGTTTCCTAGTATTATATAGTTTTTCTTGTGGTAAAGTTTTCCGAATATCGGTCACCTCCAATCCAACAGTTCCTTGAAGAACTCAGGCAACCTGAGATAGACCTGTACAGGATAATGATTTGTTTCTAACTGAAATCAGTATATAATCATAATTTGGAATCAATTTGGGTATTATTCTGGGAAAATATTAATATATACCAGAATAAACTAACACTCAGTAGAGGATAAATAATACTCATCAAGATTCACTTCCTATCCTATCCAAAACCTATCCGATCTTGAAATCCTCTACCTTTTCTTTTATGATTACAACAATCTTTACATATCTTTGCCGGTATTATACAAACAATGAAACAACATGCTGTCCTTCCGGAAAAGGTAAAAAGATATGAAAATATGCTGCACAAAGCCCTCAATGCTTTTGAGATATCGCCACAGGAAAATTCTCATTTGAGAAGGGTCGCCGATGACTATTCCAATATGGCGGGCTCCTATTATGACGATGGTAGGCATTTCATGGAAGACGGGGATTTTGTGAACGCACTTGTCTGTTTCAGTTACGGGCATGCTTGGCTGGATGCAGGCGTTAAGCTCGGCGTATTTAGGGTGAGCGATGAAAACCTGTTTACGATTTAAAAGAGGAATAATAAATGGTAAATTATATAGTTACACTTGAAGCCGCATGGCTTGTGAAGAACGTGGAAAGCGTTGATGATGCGATGAACATAGCGATATCCGAGATAGGGAAACTGCTGAATCCTGACCTGAACTTCGTGGAAATCGAGGTGGGCACGACAAGCTGTCCCGCATGCGGTGAGGCTTTTGACAGCGTTTTTATGGCAGCCGGGACTGGGCTTGTGGGAATCCTGCTTGAAATGAAGGTCTATGATGCGGAAAGCGAAGAGCATGCTGCAAGAATCGCTAAATCGA
>JBAQYK010000239.1:0-4855 GCA_049299995.1 Candidatus Methanoperedens sp. | reverse complement strand
CCACCCGCCTATCCATCCTGCTACGCCGGTTAAGAGAAGCGAACTTAATGAAGATGAATGGAAAATATACGAATTGGTGGTAAGGCGGTTTTTTGCAACGTTCGCAGGAGAAACGCTGTGGGAAACCATGGCTGTGACTGTGGACATAAGCGAAGAAGAGTTCGGGGCAAACGGCGCAAGATTGGTGGAACCGGGATGGAGATGGTATTATTCCTATAATGTGCCTGAAGACAGGATACTTCCGAAACTCAAAGAAGGACAATCCCTGAACGTGAAAGAAGTGAATCTTGTGGGGAAAGAAACGCAGCCCCCTTCAAGATACGGGCAGGGGCACCTGATTAAAATAATGGAAGACCATGGGCTCGGGACAAAATCCACGCGCCATGAAATAATATCCAAATTATATTCAAGAGCCTATGTTCACGGCAATCCCCTGCAGCCCACAAAAACAGCTTATGCGGTAATAGAAGCGCTTGAGAAGTATGCTGAAACTATTACAAAACCCGAGATGACAAGTAAACTCGAGCATGATATGGATGAAATATCAGAGGGGAAAATCACCGAAGATTACGTAATTAAAGAATCAAGGGACATGCTTGATGAAGTGTTCAAGGACATGACCAAAAATAAAGAACTCATTAGCGAGTCACTCAGGAACGGTTTATATGAAGACCGCATCATAGGGACATGCCAGAAATGCTCTTCCGACCTTATAATCCGAAAATCGAAGAAAGGCTCAAGGTTTATCGGCTGTTCTTCTTATCCGAAATGCGATTTTACACTCCCGTTACCAAAGAGCGGGCAGATAGTGGTTACGGATAAACAGTGCAAAGAACACGGTCTCTACTTTATCAAGATAATAACCAAAGGGAAGCGCCCGTGGGATATCGGCTGCCCTCACTGTAATTTCATCGAGTGGCAAAAGAAGCTCGATGAAGAGAAGAAAGCTGCCGGAAATGCCGAGAAAAGTGAAAAAAAGTAACTTTAATGAGTAAATCCTCATTATATTTATGATACATAAAACAGTATAAGTCACAAAATGGGATTGTTTGAATTATTCGCATCTTATGGCATATTGGGACTTTTTCTTACAGGTCTTATTTCATCCATCATCCCGATACCCACCGAACCTGTGGTTTTCGCGTTACTTGACATAGGAAAAAACCCCGAAATAATATTAATAACACTGGTAACCGGATCGATATTGGGCGCATTCCTTGGTTATCTTGTAGGAATATACGGGCTCAGAAAAATAGTCCTGTTCCATAACATGCAAAAAGAACGGCAGGTACAGATGCACTTTCGTAAATACGGCACGCTTTACCTACTGGTTTCACCGTGGATTCCGATTGTAGGAGACATTGCTCCCATGGTGGCTGGAAGGGAAAACTATGATTTAAAAAGATTCCTGATAATTATTTCAGCCGCAAAGACAATAAAAAGCATCGGGATAGTATATCTGTCGATAGAAGCGATTGAGTGGTGGACTGTGTTTGTAAAATAGGCACGAATGTTATTTATAGTAAGCTCAGGAAACACAAAGGTTTGAACTGTAGGGTTTATTATCTTTATTTTTTATAAATGATTACTTTTTTTGAAAAAGGGCGTGGTTCCAGTTATATGCCAAAAATGCCATCAAAAATGTAGCGATTGGTAGCGTTGTGACGTGAAATATACGTAGAATCAATGTAAACTGAATTGAAGAGTCTACGAAATCATAAATCAATAATTCTGTAATTGTATGGAGAAACACCAAAGAACCTACGATAAATATGAAGACGAAATTATTATGCAAGAAATTCTTTGTTAGAAATACTTTTGCTCTGAGTACTTCATCGGCTGTATTTCTAAAAGATAAAAACGCTTTTGAGGCAAAATAAAATCCCAAAAACGAAAACATGAGTGCAATCTTAAATAATATAGATTCCATATATTCACCAGCACATATTATCATCATCATGACCATGATTTATAGTTTTCGGTTTTTTTTCTGCACTGTATGCCCTGACGTGCTGGCAAAGATTATTGCTGAAAAATGCAGGATTAACAGGATTAACAGCATCGCCAAAGGAGAGCTAACCTGCGCAGATTCGGAGCTTATTTATAGAAACATGAAGATATTGGATTACAATGCATACGCTCATAATATGTATTGACCGTGATAACGATTTAGGGGAGAAGGCAGGTGTCGTAAGCCCGATAATAGGTCGCGCCGCAAATATTGAAGCCGCGGTTAAACTTGCCTCAAGCGACCCCGAAGATTCTGACCTCAATACAATCTTCGGCGGGATTAACGTATATGATAAATTAACTGCAGAGCAAACGGACGTAGAAATAGTTTCAATAGCAGGGGACAAAAAAGTCGGGATTGTTTCAGATAAGAAAATCTCAGAACAGCTTGACGGGATACTTGCGCAGCTAAAACCGCAAAGAGCTATCCTTGTCTCAGACGGGGCTGAAGACGAATCCGTACTTCCCATAATCCAGTCCAGGATAAAAGTGGATGCTGTCCACAGGATAATCGTGAAACAGCATGAAAACCTGGAAAGCACATATTATATCATCAAAAAGGCTTTTAACGACCCGAAAATATCTCACACCTTTTTCGTGCCCATAGGTCTTGTATTCCTGATATATGCCATTTCATTATATTTTGACCGTCCCGGTGTTGCGGTCATGGCGATAACTGCTGCAATAGGGGTTTACATGCTCTTTCGCGGCACGGGTCTTGATGATGTTGTTGATGATTTCAGGAATACAATGACTAACTCCCTGCACGGCGGGAAAATCACATTTGTAATGTATCTTGCAGCTATAATACTGTCCCTGATAGGAACTGTACAGGGCGGAATTGAATTGTGGAATTATTACAACCAGGAAATACTGGTCGGGTATCTGATATTGCTTATGGGTTATGTCAATGCTTCCATATGGTGGTATGTCATTGCCGGAGTTCTGGTAAATACGGGAAAAATAATCGATATGCATCTGGCGAAAGAAAAAATCGGGAAGTACTGGTCGCATCCCTTCTTTGTAATCGCGGCAGGTATTTTATTATGGGCAGGCAGCACATATATCCTGGTCATAAGCCAGGCACTGGAGGGATTTCCTTTAATAGATAACAAAAGCCGGTTTTTAATCGTAAGTGTGAGTGCGGCGGTTTTAATAGCAATATTGGGGGCGTGGATTTCCACAAAATCAATGGGAAAAAGAACATTGAAACACTGATTTATTCTTTTTTATGTCTTTCCATGGCTTCATCCAGTGTCAATTCCCCTTTTGCAACAGCGCGGGCAAGCAAACGCGGGATGGTTGAGCGACCGTTTGAGTGTTCCCTGCTGTGTTCCTGGATTACTCTCACCTCGCCGTGAGAGGGTTCTATGAACTGTTTTCCTACATTTTTTCCGGGAATCCTTGCGATATTTATTGCAGCGATTATATCTGATATTACCTGACCGTGCACTCCTTTCCCGAGATGGGGCGTTGTTCCTGTCTCGTCCACCATTTCAACAGGAAGTCCCAGGTCAAGGATTCCGTTAATCAGTTGGGAGCGGATGAGCCGCGCCCCATGTCCTATCCTGACAACTATTTTTTTATTATTATATTCCCGCATAATACGTTTTACCAGGGGGCAGACATCCCCCACAGAAACATGGTGAACCGAGATCGTTTTATTGTTTCCAAGCACTGCTATTCCCGGATATTTTCCCGGGTCTATCCCGATTATTATTATGTCAAACTCTTCCCCGAATAACAATGAAAATGCTTTATCGAGTGTTGCCTGTGGTCTGCCATCTTCGATTATTATTTTGTCGCGGCTAAAGTCAATGGTTTCGGCTTCACGTTCGGTAGTAATGATTATGCCGACATGCGCCGGGACAGGCTGTGACGGGGTCAAAACCAGTATATTTAGTCTGCGGGAACGAGCCTCCTCGATAATAGAGTGATATGTCGAGAAGTCGTCTGTAACAAGGGCTATTCTCTTATACCTTTAAAGCCCTCCATTGTAGTATTTTCTTGATTCAATTGTATTCATTAGTATAATTTATTGTATATTAACCATTTTCAATCCATATCCTTGGCAGGCACTCCCTGCCCTGAAATGAATCTGCCCCTGCCTCTTTTTGCAATGATATCCCCGTCCTCATAAACAATATCGCCTCTGGAAATAGTCATTTGAGGAAACATGCCTTCCATGCCATGATATGGCGTCCATCCTGCTTTACTGTGTAATTTCTCTTTCCGGATTTCCCGCGCCTCTCCCACGATAATCATGTCGGCATCATAGCCGACAGCAAGTGCGCCTTTTTTGAGGCTGAATATTCTTGCAGGGTTCCGGCTCGTAACCTCAATCACTCTTTTCAACGTGATAAGATTGCGCTTAATAGCCATAAGCATGAGCGGCATCAGTGTTTCCACGCCGGGTACGCCTGCGGGAGCAGTCCAGATATCGGTCATTTTTTCAGCTTCAAGATGCGGCGCATGGTCAGAGGCGACGACATCAACAATCCCGTCGTTTAACCCTTTCCAGAGGCTCTGCTGTGAGTGGTAATCACGCAGCGGAGGATTCATCTTTCCAAGTGTTCCGAGGCGCTTGTAGTCCCTTGTGGTGAGGAAAAGATGATGGGGCGCGACCTCGCATGTTATTTTTTTATTTTCAGATTTTGCTTTTCTTATAGCTTCAAGGCTTTCATGGGCGCTGATATGGCAGAAATGGAGTTTTGTATCTCCGCCAAGCTTAATCGCGTTTTCCACAGCAATTTTTTCAGATAAAGCCGGGCGCGATTTTGAGTAAGATTCAGGCGCAAGAGCCCCTTTCAGCATGCGGACGAATTTTTGCCTTGTCTCCTCGTCC
>JBAQYK010000238.1:0-6687 GCA_049299995.1 Candidatus Methanoperedens sp. | reverse complement strand
TATCTATCCCTTTAAGCGAATGAGCAAGCTGGTTTAATTGTTCATCAGTGAGCTTAAGGAGTATATTCTTGACAGCAAGGGATTTACTCAGCTCTTTCCCGATAGTTGGGCGCCATTTATCCTCATATTCTTTTAAAGTCTTAACAGAATAATCCCCTTTTTCTTTTGCCTTGATACAGACTTCCCCCGCCATCTTCCCGGCGTCCATTGCGTTAATAATGCCCCCGCCTGTCAATGGGTCAGACTGCCTGGCGGCATCTCCAACAAGCATCAATCCATCCGTTACCGTCTGTTTTATCGGACCGCACACGGGCACGCCCCCGACAACCATTTCCAGGATTTTAGCCTCAGGCATGTAATCTCTTATGAATTTCTCAAGGAGCGTGATTGCTCTTACGTCTCCCGATTTACTTCCAAGCAGCCCAAGCCCCACATTCGCTGTATGCTTGCCTTTGGGGAATAACCATACATACCCGCCAGGAGTATATTTTTCCCCCATGTAGAACTTGCTGTATTCGCCGGCGTCAATATTTGAAACAAGGAACTGCGCGCAGGTATCGATATCTGCGGGCTTTAAAGATGTATCTATACCGCCCCACCTTCCTACTTTTGATTCCACACCGTCAGCGCCTATAACAATATCAGCCCGAATCTCATACATTTCCCCCATGTACATGGCGGTGATTCCTGCAACTTTGCCGTCGTTTCGCAACAATCCCGTGGCTCTTGTCTTTACCCTTACTTCGGCGCCAGCCATGGCAGCCATCTGCGCCAGAGCCCTGTCAAAAACCTTTCTTTCAAGAGTGTAACCTGCCTTTCCGCTTGACGCTTCTTCCGACATTTTAATTTCAGTCCCGTCAGGCGCGAGTATCCTGGAACCTTTTACTTCTGCCGCTATCCATCGTGAGTCGGGTTGTATATGCTTTTTCAATCCTTCTTTGCTCACGCCTTCGGCACATCTAACAGGGTCGCCTATCTCCTGCCTTTTTTCAATAAGAAGAACATCCAGTCCTGCCTCGGCGCAGGTTTTCGCAGTTATCGAGCCAGCGGGTCCAGCTCCCACGACGATTATATCATACTTATCTTTCATTTCACAACCACCAGCGCGCCAACTGGACATATCTTCGCGCACACCCCGCAACTGGTGCATGTATTATCCACTTCAATCCATGTCTCTACCAGTTCAAGCGCTCCGACCGGGCATACACCCACGCATGCCCCGCAGTATCCGCATTTATAACGATTTACATTTACAGTCATAGGCTTGACTGCTAACGCAGTTAGCACATATAAATTTTATTAAGCCTTCGCGGATGCTTCACTGATTAAAGGATAACTCTTACTTGCCTGAATAAACTCAACAGGCTCGACAAGCACAGAGCTGCGTATTATTTTGAAATTATTGTATTCTATGTAAAGCCTTTCGATTGCTTTGCCTGTAATGCCTGCTTTTAATAGTTTTACTCTCTCTTGCGGAGTTTCTAACATCTCCCCACCTGCAATATACTAACTTTTTCTGCCCTCTCTCCAACCGTTTTTCTTAATAGGGATATAGATAAATATTGGTTTATAAACATTGCTATCCAGATTCGACAATTGTTTAAATACTTGCAATCAAATAAGATTTAGAGCTATGGTTTTGAATGAAATAATATTCAAAGACGCGAAAATCGCCAAACCCGAAGATAACCAGCCCGAACAGATAAAGAGGATTTTTCCTCGGATTTCACCTGTCAGGGAAGGGGATATCGTAGCAATAAAAATACATCCGGGCGAATACGGGAACACTACTCATGTAAGACCGGTTATCGTCAGGACAATAGTCGACCTTGTAATAAAAGCGGGAGGAATACCTTTTGTTACGGACACCACGACATTATACAGGGGTATGAAACTAAACGCCGCCAACCTTATAAATGGCGCTGCGATGAATGGTTTCACCCATGCGAGCATGAATGCCCCATTTATAGTAGCAGATGGATTAAGGGGGCTGGACGGGACTGAGATAAAGCTCAACGGCGAGGCGCTAAAAAGCATTACTGTTGCGTCGGCGATTGCGGAAGCGGATTCAATGATAGTCATATCACACGGGAAAGGGCATCCAGCATCGGGTTTTGGCGGCGCCGTGAAGCATCTTGGCATGGGCTGCCTTGACCGCGCAGGGAAGATAAAAGTCCATGAGGTAGGAAAACCCGCCATTGACCCTGAAAAATGCATTCAATGCGGCGATTGCGTGGAGGTATGTCCCTGGGGCGCCATAACCCCGCCCAATATCGACCATTCAAAATGCTGCGGTGAGCTATCATGCGCCGATGCCTGTGCGCAGGAGGCTATCATTCCGCCTGCCGATGCCTCGGAGAAAATGCAAAAGAGACTTGGCGAGGCTGCGCTTGGTCCGATAAAGGCGCTGAAGAGCCGGATTGCATACATTAACTGGGTATACGACCTCACGCCCGGGTGCGATTGCTTTAATTTTTCAGGCGAGCGGTTCGTGGAAGACATCGGGATACTTGCCGGGCTTGACCCTGTTGCTATTGATGCTGCAACAATCGATCTGATTAATGAAAAAATGAAAATAAACGGCAAATCCATAAACCATGTATGGGGTACGAATCCGTGGGTACACGTCGAGGCTGCTGAAAGAATAGGATGCGGGAGCAGGAAATATAAGCTTGGGATGCTGGAATAGGTTTTAATGGCGGTGAATCGCTTTCAATAATAAAGTTAATAAATACAGTAACCAAGTATAGATTAGGAACACCAGTGAGAATCAGACCTATTTATACACTGTTGTACGATAAAAAAACATATTGTGGAACTCAAAAGTCAATTTAAAAATCAAAAAGATGCGAGGTAAAACCATGTCAAAACTTAAAAAGCGGGAATCGGAAAGAAAAGGCGAAAAAAAACAGAAGATTCAGGAGAATAAGCTGCAAGACGAGCATCTTGAGGATTTAACAAAAACAAAAGTAGAGTTAGAGGAATTGCCTGAGGAAAAATAGTGAAGATAAAAGTAAAGCTCCTTTCAGGGGGTGTTAAAGAGGAAAACATGGACATCTCATCGGATTCTACATATGAAGACCTTCTTGGGGTTCTTCATATAAATCCTGAAATCGTACTGGTATTCCGAAACGGCGCCCCTGTGCCGCTGGATGAGAAAGTGTCCGGGGATAGTGTGGAAATCCTCCGGGTTGTGACTGGCGGATAAATTTATAAAATACCCCCGGGGCGCTCATGCAATTAACCGACTCTTATGGAAGGGCAATAAAGAGCCTCCGGATATCCCTGACAAACCGCTGCAGCCTGAAGTGCATTTATTGCCATCGTGAAGGCGAGACTCGGGATATAAAAAACGAAATGAGCGTTGAGACTATTGCAAATATAGTCAACGCTTCAAAGACTTTTGGAGTAAACAGGATAAAATTCTCGGGCGGGGAACCCCTGATGAGAGATGATTTTGAAAATATTATCAGGGCTCTTCCTGAACTGAAGGATATCTCGGCTACAACTAACGGGATATATCTTGCGTCAAGGGCTCAAAGTTTAGCAGACAGCGGGCTTTCACGCATCAATATCAGTCTTCCTTCTCTTTCGCCTGAAAAATACAGGAACATCACGGGAGGGGATGTTAGCAGGGTATTATCAGGAATCGATGCGGCAGTTGAGTGTCTGGCGCCTGTCAAACTGAATATGGTTTTACTCAAAGGGATAAATGATACCGAAATAATAAAAATGATGGATTTTATCCGCAGGTATGAAGGCAAAGTCATCCTTCAGTTAATAGAATTGATGGATTTCCAAAAAACTGCTAAGTATAAGGTCAATATCAATGAAATAGAAAAGTTCCTTGAATCAAAAGCCTCGGAGATAAAAGAACGGGAGATGCATAGAAGAAAAAAATACTATATAGACGGGGTTGAGGTTGAACTCGTCCGCCCTATTGATAATTCGCATTTCTGCGCCAATTGCAACAGGCTGCGCGTCACTTCAGACGGAAGGCTCAAGCCCTGCCTGTTGAGGAATGACAACCTGGTGGACGTAAATAATAAAGAGCCTGAAGAAATCGTGGAATTGCTGAAGTTCGTGATGAATAAAAGGGAACCGTTTTATAAAGGTTGATTATAATGCGGCGGCTCTCTGTGGACTTTGTTTATAAAACCGTATTCAAATATCTCGCTTTCAGGTATTTCCCTTGTTATGTATTTTAACCTGTAAAGAACTGGCACGAAAGCCATTGTGGAGGCAATAAACTCTCGCGACAGCGCAGCACAGTATTTGGGCGAAACATTATACGCTTCAAGAACAAAGTCTTCATCCACAATACCGGTCAGCTTTGAAACTATCCTTGAAGCATCCAGGGGTTTTGTCCTGATGAAATTACTGGCTTTTTCATGCATCTCTAAAAACCTTAAAATCATATCGGGAGCTTGTGCCATCTCCTTCCTGATAACTATCCCGTAGCTCGGGTTATCGTGCCAGAGAGCGTGCGGCGGGATAATAATTCTTGCGCCGCAGGCGCGCGAGGCAGCCACGGCAAGAGATGGCGTGCCCACGGCAGCCTCGATTTCCCCGTCAACAAGTGCCTCAAGCACAAAGTCAGTCCATGCGAAATTCTTTACTTTGATATCCAGTCCTGCTTCCTGTATGGCATTATTAATAATCACATCATGGATAGAGCCTTTCGGGGGGGAACCGATAGTCTTTCCTTTAAACTGCCCGAGCACAGCATTAAGTTCCTTCATCTCACCAAGAGTCCTGTATCCTTCCCCGGCTATCATCACAGTACCTTCCACATGCCCGCCTGCGACGCATATAATGGGAACGCCCCGGTCGATTCCGATTATGGCTGGTGGAAGACCGATATACCCGATGTCGATTTCCTTGTTTGCAAAAGCCGACACTATGTCCGGACCTGAGGCAAAGAGTTTCCAGTTCGCATGGATGCCTGCTTTTTCCAGCCAGTCTTTTCCCATTAGAATAAAGGATGTGTGATACACGGTTGAAAGATGACCGATGTTGATGGATATGGGTTTACGCATAGTTATTCAAGGTCTTTATCTTCTTAATCAACTTGCTCGCAGTTAAATCTAATTGTTTATAATATTAAGACCCTTGATTACGGAAATTAAGGGATGGCAGGTTATAATTCTTACTTTTTGAAAAAGAATTCAAGTGGAGATCGCCGCTTTTTATTCTTATAATAAGATTTTTTATTGTTCTCGTCTTTCTTTCGATTATATTCAATCTGTTTTTTTGTCCATTTAGGTGCCCATTCGACTTCATTATTCGTAATCCAATAGTGTGATTGGCATGCGAAGCTCCAATTTCCTATCGATGGATATAAGGAGACTGTTTCACCGTCAAATATCAGCTTCCAATCATCTGGAGAAAGGGGTGTAACTACCTCATTTCCGCATCCGCAACAACATTTATGGATAACCGTAGAGTAATCTATGGAGATGTATATAATCCCGTTTTCAATGTGCTCAGGGATACTTTTTACAAATTTATGGGACAGTTTCATCATTCACCAATTTATTAGTGTTAATTTCATAAACTGTATGATATTCCTTTTCTAGGTCGTGGTAAAAGCCAAACAATTTCTTCCACTTTATAATGGCAAGAGCAGCATTTAATGCATTGATCTCAGCTATTTGAATATTTTTGTTATAATCGTCATTGCCGCCATCGGCAAAAGAAATCCTTTTATTAATATGATCGTTTTTCTTTGAAGTACCGGTCGTTACCCTGGCGCTTCCAGTCAGCAATCCATCCACGACATCGATCCCTATCCCAACATCCACAAATGGTATTGCGGCTCCTATTAGTTTTTCAATTATCAATTTCTTAGCCTCTCCCCTATCAATGCATATAAAAACAAAATTCATTCCAGACAATTCTTCTAGAGTAGAAGAGGTTAAGTGATATTCATGCGGAAAGATATGTTTGTGTATTTTTGAATACACATCATTCAGATAGGCGACTTTTTTCGGCTGTTTTCTCAATGCATCAATCGAAGCGGCTCCAGGAGCACGAAAGGCGTTGTGCGAGAGAAAGTTGTCTTCATCAAAGAGATGAATTTCTCTTACAGGTGTTTTTGCAACGAAATCCAACACATATGAACCTGTGCCCCCTAAACCTATAATGGCTACTTTTAAATTTTGAAGCTTGGCAGAAATGGTTTCAATTTCCGCCCTACTTGAATTTGCGTCTAAATAATTGAAAACGATATCCGGATCATTTGGTTCAACGACTTTGAAAGTTTTTGCCGTGACGGTATGATCGATTGCTTGTGCTTGTGAAGAAATTATCCTTATATAATTTGTTACCTTTTCGTAATAATCCGCATAACCACTCGGTGGTTTGTTAGAAAATGAGTGATCAACCTCTATCCCCTCTGCTAAAGGTTTTCTTCCACTCGAATGCTGAATCCCCTTTATTATATTCCCCTCTTTATCGCAAGGATGTTCACCCGCAAAAAAAATCACATGGTTCTGTGGTTTTGCGGTCCTATCGCCAGCCAAGTCTCCAAGCGGGGTTACAAGTGTACCCCGAAGAATTTCTCTTTTTGAGTTTACATAAGGAATACTATGCACTAATAGATGTGCATTTTTTACTTCGATCTCGTATCCTTCATCCCTGAGCCTTTTTAGATCGGAGCTATGACTTATTAGTCTGTGTGACATT
>JBAQYK010000237.1:0-8967 GCA_049299995.1 Candidatus Methanoperedens sp. | reverse complement strand
TACCACTTCATCGCACCTGTTGAAGGCTTCCTTGAAAGCGACTGTGGAATCAAGACCTGATGAAAGTAAAACGATAGACTTCATATAATGACCATTGATTTTTAAGCAGTAAATATTTATCGTTTGGCGCATATTCATCGCTGATGCGACCAACAATTGATGAATATTTCATGGAAATAGCGACCATTGTTGCAAAACGTTCCACATGCCTTCGTAACCAGGTGGGCGCTGTGATAGTAAAGGATAAAAGGATTCTTTCTACAGGTTATAACGGAGCGCCGCGAAACCTGGAACACTGTCTTGACATAGGGTGCATCAGGCAGCAAAATAACATCGCATCCGGAACCCGCCATGAACTCTGCCGCGCCGTGCATGCAGAGCAAAACGCCATTATACAGGCTGCGCTGCATGGGGTGAGCATAGAGAACGCAACCGTGTATTGCACCCACCAGCCCTGTATCCTGTGCGCAAAAATGCTGATAAATGGCAGGATTGAAAAAGTGGTTTTCGGGATGGTATATCCCGATACTGAAGCCCTGGATTTTTTTAATAAAGCAGGTGTTAAGGTTGAACAATTGACAATAAGCGGGAATCCCTGAGAGATATGCTTGAAATAATTGCGCTAATTTCCAAAGCTGTGTGGCTGATGCTGCCTGCTTATATCGCAAATCCCACAGCCGTTGTATTCGGAGGCGGAACGCCAGTTGATTTCGGGAAGAACTGGAAGGACGGGCGGCGAATACTGGGGGACGGCAAGACGTACCTGGGGCTGATTGGCGGCACAGCATGCGGGATTATCGTTGGCATCATGCAGATGAATGTCCCGTCCCAATGGTCATTGGGAAGCTTCACACTCACAACAATTATTACCCTTTCATTTGGCGCCTTACTTGGTGATATGGTAAAAAGTTTCTTTAAACGGAGGTCAGGATTCGAGCGCGGGGCAAAACTGCCGCTGGTTGACCAACTGGATTTTGTGGCAGGGGCATGGATTTTAACGTATCTGTTTGACCCGCTGTGGTTTTCGGATAATTTCACGTTCTGGATAATTATTACAGTCCTTATCCTGACGCCGTTGCTTCACCGCCTGACCAATATTATCGGTTATTATCTAAAACTAAAGAAGGTGCCATGGTGATGGGCTCTCTCGCAGAGGCGCTGAAAGAATGCGGCGCAATCAAGTTTGGTGATTTTACCCTTGCTTCAGGGAAGAAAAGCAAATATTACGTTGATATCAAGAAAGCCAGTGCCAATCCGCGCATATTGAAGCTGATAGCCCGCAGCATATCGGAAATAATAAGCTCGCGTTCTATTCCTGCTGATTATGCAGGATGTGTGGCGCTAGGAGGCGTGCCCATAGCTGTTGCGGTCTCGCTTGAAACAGGGCTGCATCTGATAATAATCAGGAAGGAAGTAAAAGATTATGGCACAAAAGGGCAGATTGTGGGTGATTTCAATAAGGGTAAGTCTGTTTTAATGGTCGAGGATGTTGCTACGACAGGCGGGTCAGTCCTGAGAGCCATAAAAACATTACGGGATGAGGGGCTTGTTGTCCGGCATGTCATTGTGGTGGTTGACCGCGAGGAAGGGGCGGCTGGGGCGCTTGCTGATGAGGGTATTGAACTCATACCGCTTGTGAGGGTGAGCGAGTTGATGAAAAAAATGTAAAAAAGATGGGTGCAACGCACCCAACCTGCCATTCCTAATATTTCCTTCTCAAATACGCAATCCCTGCGCCCATTACCCCAATCGCCAGCCCGAACCCTGGTGTTTTAGGTGTCGCAGCAGGTGTTTTTTCCGGAGTTGCGGTGGAGATGGGTGTTTCCACAGGCGTCGGCGTTCCTGCATCTTCAACTGCCACATCCACAATATGTTCAGAGAAGTTTGCGATGTACATCGTCGCTTGCATGCGGTTTCCACCAGGCATGGTGAGCCAGAAAGACGACACAGTAGCATTGTACAACTCCTCTTCGGTCATGACCTGCCTCATGGGTTTATTGTCCATATAGAGACGAATCTTCTGTCTATCAGTCCATGTAAGAGAACTGTTATCAAGGTTCATCATAAAGAATTTCCCTGCCGGGTCAGTGGAGTTAATGGTCATTCTCATGCGGTTTCTATCCATTGACCTTATCATGACGTTTGTATCCTCTGAATAGTTGGCAATCGAATACTTGCCGTAAGCTCCGACTGCAATCTCAGCGCCTGCCCTGTTTTTCATCATTTCTTTCATGAACCTTCCATGTCCTTCACTCTCAGGCATATTCACGGGAACAGCCCTGAAAATAGCGTTTCCTTTGCTGGATTCTATTTTAATCTCGTCCCCGACGATATTTATAGACGTGGCGTTAGTTCCTGTAATATATGCAGTCAGGTTATCAGCTTCAATTTTTATTACTTTATCATCTTTTGAAGCGTTCGCCCCGGCTGCAAGTTTGAAAGTGATAGTTGTAGCTGTTTTTATTTTGATGTTAATAACAGCCGCCGGATTATCGTGCAATTGCATCGATACAGAGCCGTTTTTGTTAGTAATTTTTGTTAATGAACCCTCTGGTTTTGAGTCTTTGAAATCAAAATTGGCGACTTTTATAGAGTCAAAAACCGCAATTCCCGAAATGCTGTAATTACTGACCTCACCCGTAATATTATTCACAGTAAAAGTCACATAGTTGCCAAAGTTACTGCCAGCGCTGTGCATGAATCCCATTCCCATCATGCCACCTGCGCCTCGTATATCCTGTCCTTTTTTCATCATGTCTGCTGCTTTTCCGCGCATCATGCTATCGCCCTTCTCTGCAAAAACAGGCACAGCCAGCAATGCGGCTACAAGCAGAACTGCCATTATTTTTATTAATTTATTCATAAACCCTCCCTTAAGTTTATACAGGAAGTATATTATGCTTTTAGCTTAAAGCAGTTTCGGTGGAACTTAAAAAACAGAACCGACCCCTCGGTTTAATACGAATACCTCTCCTCTTTCCACGGGTCGGCGCTGTTGCTGTACCCGCGCTGTTCCCAGTAACCAGGTTCCTGCTCCCCGGTAAATACCACTCTTCTCACCCATTTTACGCACTTGTATGCATATTTTTTCGGAACAACAAGGCGAAGAGGTCCACCATGCGTGAGTTCAAGCGGTTTACCCTCAAAATTGTAAGCAAAGAGCACATCGGGTTCCATTAGCTCATTGAGCGGCAGGCTGGTGGTATATCCCCCATCAGCTTCAATCGTGGCAAATCTGGCGCTGCTTTTTGGCTGTACAAGATTTGCAATATCGAGAAAGCGCACTCCTTCCCATTTATTATCGAACCTGCTCCACCCGGTTACGCAATGAAAATCACTGACATCAACCGTCTTTTCAAGCGCCAGGAATTCATCGTACGTCAGCCTCATTGGTTTTTCAACAAGACCTTCAACGCGGAAATCCCATGTTTTTTTATCAAATTCCGGTACTTTTCCGAAGTGGAGGACAGGGAAATCCGTAGTCATGCGCTGGTTAGGAGGAAGACGTTGCATAAATTACTCTGTGTATCTTTTCTATACATACTTTTTGAATCTGCAAGGGATTGGGTTTTTTATTAACACCATAAGGTTTTAATTGCAATATCACATTACTAAACTTCATTCCTTGATAGACCCATATAGTAATCATAGGATTTCAAACTCTGGAGATTATTTTCATGTTAAAAGAGGCAGCGCAATTCGACGCAAAATCATTAGAACAGGATATACGCAAATTCTGGGATGAAATAGACGCATATTCAAAAGTAAGAGAACTGCGGAAAACCGGCAAGAAATTCTTTTTCGTGGACGGTCCACCCTATACCACGGGCAGGATACATCTCGGGACAGCATGGAACAAGATAATGAAGGATTCCATACTGCGCTACAAATCAATGAACGGCAGTCATATTCTTGACCGCGCAGGCTGGGATATGCATGGTTTGCCAATAGAAGTAAAAGTGGAAGGGGTACTGGGCTTCAAATCAAAAAAGGATATCGAAAAATACGGAGTTGGTAATTTCGTGGCTAAATGCAAGGAATTTGCTCTCTCCCACCGCGATGAAATGACACTTCAGTTCCAGAACCTCGGCGTGTGGCTCAACTGGAAAGACCCGTACATGACCCTGCGCGACGAGTACATCGAAGCCGCATGGTGGACGCTCAAACAGGCGCACCAGAAAAATCTTCTTGAACGGGGTCTGCGCGTTGTGAACTGGTGCCCGAGATGCGAAACTGCAATAGCGGATTCCGAGGTAGAATATGCTGATGTGACCGACCCGTCGGTATACATCAAATTCCCTCTTGCGAACGAGGAAAATACCTACATCGTAATCTGGACAACCACGCCATGGACAATCCCTGCCAATATTGCAGTGGCTGTGCATCCGTCTTTTGAGTATGTGAAAGTCAGGGCTGTAAAGAATGGGAAAGAAGAAATACTCATCATGGCTGCCCAGCTTATGGAAAATGTCCTGAAACAGGGGAGGTACAAGGAACATGAGGTGCTTGAAACCATTCTCGGCGAGGAGCTGAAAATCGAATACATCTCCCCTCTCGGTCATAAAGTGCCAAAACAAAACAAGTTCCAGCATAATGTTTACATGGCTGATTTCGTTACGGCTGAAAACACGGGATGCGTTCACATAGCGCCCGGTCACGGGATTGACGACTTTGAACTCGGGGTAAAACATAATCTCCCCATATTCTGCCCGGTTGGCGCTGACGGGAAATATACGGAAGAAGCAGGCGATTACAAGGGAATGCATGTGCGGGAAGCAAATAAAGTGGTGCTTGACGACCTCTCCGAAAACGGTTTGCTTCTGGCAAGCGGTAAGATTTCGCACAGGTACGGGCACTGCTGGAGATGCAAGACCCCTATCATATATTTAGCCACTGAGCAGTGGTTTTTGAAGATTACAGACCTCAAGGAAAAAATGCTTGACGAAATAAAGAAGGTCAAGTGGTACCCCGAATGGGCAGGCTCGGCGCGTTTTGCGGACTGGGTAACAGGCTCTAGGGACTGGTGCATCTCGCGCCAGAGGTACTGGGGAATTCCAATTCCCGTCTGGGTATGCGACTTCTGCGGCGAGGTCGAGGTCATGGGGACGATGGACGAACTTAAAGCACGGTCATGCGTCAAGACACTTACCGACCTTCACAGACCCCATGTTGATAATATCCATATCAAATGCAGTAAATGTGACAACAGGATGAGCAGGGTTCCCGATGTGTTCGATGTATGGTTTGATTCCGCAGTAGCATCGTGGGCAACATTAAATTTCCCTCACGACCAGACTGCATTTAACGAGTGGTGGCCTGCCGATTTTATCACTGAAGGTCATGACCAGACGCGCGGCTGGTTCTACTCTCAGATGGGCGCAAGCATGGTCTCATTCGGAAAAGCGCCGTATAAGAGCGTGCTGATGCATGGTTTCACGCTGGACACCGAAGGCAAGAAGATGTCAAAGAGCCTCGGTAATGTGGTATCTCCGGAAGAAGTCGTTGCAAAATACGGCGCTGAATCCCTGCGGTTTTATGTGCTTTCACAGAATGCGCCATGGGACGACCTGAAATTTAGCTGGGACGAGGTAGGGAACATGCACAGGATGCTGAATATCCTGTGGAACGTGTACCGCTTCCCGCTGCCTTATATGATTCTGGATAACTTCAATCCGCAGGATATTGAGGGTAATCTTGCGGCACTGCCTCTGCGCCCCGAAGATAGATGGATTCTTTCAAAAGCGCAGACACTCATTAAAACTGTAGATACTGCCATGTCGGAGTACAACCTCCATAAAGCCACGCGCCCGATATCTGAGTTCGTACTTGAAGACCTGTCGCGCTGGTATATCCAGCTCATAAGACCGAGGACGTGGCGCGAAGCCAACGACCCGGACAAGCTGGCTGCATATTATACATTATATGAGGTTCTTGTTACATTGACAAAGCTCATCTCGCCTTTTGCGCCTCATATTTCCGAGAAGATGTACCAGAACCTTGTGAGGAATGTTGCTCCTGATGCGCCTGCCAGCGTTCACATGTGCGATTGGGCAGCTCCGAAGGAAGCTCTCGTGGATACCGGACTTGAAAAGAACATGGATATTATACGGGAAATAGTTGAAGCTTCATCCAATGCCAGGCAGAAACTGAAGCGGAAACTCAGATGGCCTGTGAAAAGAATCGTAGTCGCGCCCAAGAAAGAAGGAGTGGCTGAGGCTGTTGAAAGCCTTGAATCCGTATTGAAAGAGCAGACCAATGCCAAAGATATTGTACTGCTCAATGTCGGTGAAGTATGGGAAGAACTCGGCGTGGAAGTATTGCCGAATCACGCAGCGCTTGGTCCTGCCTTTAAAAAAGATGCAGGCAAGGTAATAGCCGAATTAAAGAAAGCAGACGGCAGGGAAATAAAGAAAGCGATTCTTGAGACGGGCAGTTTTGAGCTAAAAGCCGGCACGATTACGCAGGACATGGTAAGTTTCAGGGACACAATCCCCCCCGCAATTGCAAGCGCAGGATTTTCGGCAGGGGACGTGTATGTCGATACTGAACTCACGCGGGAGATTGAATCCGAGGGCTATTCAAGAGAGGTTATCCGGAGAATTCAGGATATGCGAAAGGAGCTTGACCTTGCTGTTGAGGAGGAGATTAATGCAGTTGTGGAAATCACGGATGCAAATGTGGTTGAGCTTGTTCTGGAGCTAAAGGATTTTATTGCGGGTGAGATAAGGGCGAAGTCGCTGGTTATTGGCTCTGGTGTTGAAGTAGAGGGCGCGCTTGTGAAGGATTGGGATGTTGAGGGGGTTAAAATGAGAATGGGGATAGGGAGGATATAATGAGTCTAACCAACGGATAAAAACCATAAAAGAGGAAAGGTTTGTTTAACCCAAACTTCAAATACACCCACAAAATAGTCAACAACCTCGTTGAAATAGCCTCAGCCAGAGAAGCAGTTCTTAATTCATACCTCGTGCCGAAATGGGAAGTATCGCTCAGGAGAGACGCACTGATAAGGGCTGCACACGCCTCCACAGCCATAGAAGGAAACCCATTAACGCTTGAAGAGGTCAGCCGGCTTGCCCAGGGAAGAAAGGTCATGGCAACAAGAAAGGCAGAGCAGGAAGTGCTGAACTATCTCAAGGTTTTAGAAAATATAGAAAAATATCAGGAACAGGGTAAAATAACTGGAAAAATTATCTTGAAATTACATAAGGATGTAACAAAGGAGACTCTGGAAGCTCCTGAGCATGAAGGAAGATACAGGGAACTTCAGGTATATGTAGGCAATAGGATAACCGGTAAAGTCATTTTTATGCCCCCTCCGCCCGGGGAAGTACCGGAGTTGATGAATGAGTTTATCGAATGGGTTAATTCAACTGATTCTCATAACCTCGACCCCGTTATTGTTGCAGGTCTCTCTCATTATGAATTTGTAAGAATCCATCCTTTTGTTGACGGCAACGGCAGGACAGCAAGGGCGCTGGCAACACTTATTCTTAACCTGCGGGATTTTGACATAAAAAAATTTTTTGCCCTTGATGATTATTACGATAGCGACAGGACTGCATATTACAATGCTTTAAAATCGGTTGACCAGAAAACTCTTGACCTTACTCAGTGGCTTGAATACTTTACAGACGGGGTTCTTCTCTCTATCTCAAAGATAAAAGAAAAGGTCGTGAGACTTTCTCTTGAAAAACACAAGAAGGAATCAAAAGGTCAGGTCGCTCTTACGGAAAGACAGATGAACATAATCGAAATTCTTCAAAAGAATGGAAAAATTACAGCAGGAGATGCGGCAAAGGTTTTTAAAATCACACGACAGGCAGCTCTTAAAGAGCTAAACAAGCTTGTTAAACTGGAGGTTATCAAACTGGAAGGCAAAGGTAGAGGTGCAAACTATGTTCTCACCTAATATCGGTTGTCGTTCTGGTTGTCATTTTGGTTGTCGTTTAAATGAGAATATTATCAGGACTATTGCAAAACATACCTCATCGCATCTTCTATAGTCCCGACCTCCCTTACCTCAATCCCGATTTGTCCCACTTCGTCTTTTTGCCCCAGAGGAACGAGGAACAGGACAGCCCCAACATCCCTTGCAGCCAGCCCTTTTGCCCTTGGCGAGCCTATTTGCCCAATACTATGGTCATTTTGTATTGTTCCCGTCATAAAAACATCCTTCCTGAGCGTCTTTCCCTGCATGGCTGCTATTGCCGCCAGGGTGATAGCCCCGCCCGCGCTTCCTCCTGAAATGATTAATCTTTCCTCTACCAGAGGAGACTTTATGTTTATCAATATGTCCTTATCAGCCATATTTTTCCTCGATACGTCCCGAGCCACTTGAATTGCAGTTTGCGCAGAGGATTGGAGAGTTTCATCAAAAAGGACATTGGCGACATTTAGAAAAAGATTTCCTTTTCCATCCTTTATAATGACTTCAAGAGGAATCAGGTGACCAACATCAGTATCATCCACAGCCAGTACCCCGTAATCGCTTTTTGAGACCATTGTGAGGTTTATGATTTCTTCCTCAAGCTGCGCTCTTCTTTGCGTTTCGTTTTTTAGTTGTATCTCTGTCCTGGATAAATTCTGTTTGAGATTATTTACGCTTATTTCAAGCCATGAAATCGTTTCTTCTTGGGAATTGGTCTCTGCTATCAGGCTTATAATAGTTTGATTCTGGAGGTTTATTTTTTCAAGGCTCGAATATAATTGGAATGATGAGCCTATCAATAATACAGAAAGGAGCAGTGTTATGATTTTCAGTGATTTATTCGTGTCAGCCATACCCATACTTTATTAATACGCTATAATGTAAAAGTCTTTGGCTACTGTCAATTCTTGGGTTTTTAATTTATTCACGTCACTTCAGATTTATATTGTCAGAAAGATTTTGTAGGATATATTAGTTGGAAAAATAAAGATGAGCTGAGCTTTACTTTGATAATCATGGGAATGCTTTATTGGCAA
>JBAQYK010000236.1:0-7138 GCA_049299995.1 Candidatus Methanoperedens sp. | reverse complement strand
AGAAAAATTTGTATGGGGGCATCGTCTTCTTAAAGGAATGTATCTGGGTTTTATCCTGATAACGCTGGTGTTTTTAACAGAACTCGCCTCGGGTCTTATTCGTGTCGAAGATTTGATTCCTGACATTCAAGCTGCCCTTCTGGGCGGGATTGTCTTACAGGGATTTGTTGCCCTGGGAGAAGAACTGCCGTTTCGGGGATACATACTTCCTGAAATGGCGAAGAAATACGGCGCGTGGAATGCGGCATTATACTCGTCCCTCTTATTTTCAGTCCTGCATATACCATCTGTCTTAACCCTGGGTCTTGGTAAAGAAAATATTATAATCATGCTATTGACTATAACAATAGCTGAAATACTTCTTGCATTATGTTATCTTTATGACGGGCTTTCAATGTCCATCGGATTCCATTTTTCATGGAATTTCTTTCAATACCATGTATATTCGCTCAGGCAGGATTTTGGCGGGATATTAAAAATAGCCTCAGAGCATGAACTTATTACCGGCGGTGCGTTTGGACCAGAAGCGGGTTTGCTGGGGATGTTTGTTGTGATTCTGGCGCTTGTTATTGTTTTATGGTGGCTGCGGTCCCGTTAAATGAGGGTTTTAATGAACTCTGGTATGAGAACCGCTGTTATGAATAAACCTGTTATTGACACACATGCCCAGAAAATATAACCAATCAATGATGGCAAAAGCTTCATTAACTCACCTCGATTTAGATTTGAGGTATCTACATATAAAGCTTACTAAAAAAAATAAAAAATTTAGAAGTTAAACTTTATCAAGCAGCTCGACGCCTACTTTCTTGACGTTCGGTTTATTGATCTTAGCAGGCATCCATTTTGGCTTGTTCTTGGGGGCAGAAACAACTTCTTTCCATCCCTTGTAGATATGGACTTTTTTAGTTCCTCTCTCTCTCAGTCTCAATTCAACCGGTTTTGATTTTGTTCCCTTGCTGCGGTTGGCTGCTTTCAATGCTGCCTGACGCGGCTGGTGACCCGTAAATACTCCAGTTTCTTTTCCGTTCTTTTCCCTTGATACAAAATTTCTTATGTCTACCATATTTTTCATACCCCGACAACGATTTGTTGTCTTACCTTAAGATTCACCGTCATAGTATTTAACCTTTGCTGTGAAATATGCGGCTAAGCATACCGTTTTATAATAATGAGCCCACAGATAGTGGTATTTCAAAAATTGAAAAAACCGAATCGGATGAAATAAAATAATGTTCAGACATCTAAAAATCAAGAGCTTTAGGACAATATATTATTCCAGTTACAAAAAAATCAGTATTTACAGACCGTATAAATAGAGATTTTACCCGGTTTTTTTAATTATTTATGTTAAATGACATAAACAGTCTTTCCAGCACTTTAATATTCTTTCCAAACAAAACATGGCATGTGTTTTACAACAGAGTTAAAAAAACCGCTATTGAACTATCGCCATGTATTCACGGCGCCAGACTGAAAGAAAGTGCAGAAGCTTGCGGAAAGAACCCTGATGAACTGCTCGACTTCAGTGTTAATCTTAATCCGCTCGGCACTCCGACGTTAAATAAAATTCTTGCAACCGCCTATAAAAATATCAGCAATTATCCCGACAACAGATACTCTGGTTTTAGAAAAGCAGCGGCGGATTATCTCAATGTGTCGCCTGAAAATATCGTTCCCGGAAACGGTTCGTCTGAAATAATCCGTCTATTTGCGGAGACTGTTATTGAGCCCGGGGATAAGGTCATTATGCCGTCTCCCACGTTCGGGGAATATGAATTCCAGTGCAGGTTATTCGGGGCTGATATTGAATATATCAATTATAACGATATAACGAATGTAAACCCCGATGGCTGCAAGGCTGTTTTTCTCTGCAATCCCAACAACCCCACAGGCAGCCTGCTGGGACGCAGCGAGGTGCTCCGGCTTGCAAAAAAATGCCTCTCATCTGAAGTTTTTTTATTCGTTGATGAGGCGTTCATTGAGCTTTCAGACCCTGGTGAAAGTATCGCAGACATTGCAGCCTTTAACGATTTTGTTATCGTCATGCGTTCACTTACAAAGATATATGCAGTCGCAGGATTGAGGATTGGGTTCGCAGTCGCCTCTCCTGAGTATGCAAGACTCTTAAATAACATCCGCCTGCCATGGAATCTCAACTCTGTTGGTTTAGCGGTTGGGGAGCATCTTCTTAAAAATAATAAGAACTATATCAACAGGTCGCTTGAATTGATAAGGAAAGAGCGGCAGTGGCTGGCATCAAAGCTTGGCTCGATACGCGGTTTCAAACCATACCCGAGTGAGACAAATTTCATACTTATAGATGCGCGCGGGTTTGCGCTTGATTCAACAGAGCTGACTGAGAGAATGTTAAGGCACGGCATTATTATCCGCGATTGCACTTCTTTTGGTCTTGAAAATCATATCAGGGTGGCTGTACGCAAAAGAAGTGAGAATCGAAGGTTGATTACGGCGTTTTCTGAAGTAATATCGGAATGGGGAGCAGAACTTGCCAGGAAAGAGATTGGAAAAGCGCTGGAAAGAGGCGTCGCAGAAAGGAGCAGGATTGACTGCGAGTATTATCCCTGTCATTTTGAAGGTCAGGACTGCACTTTCTGCTTCTGTCCCTTCTATCCATGCAAAGATGAAAGAACTGGCGGGGAATTTGTGCAGTAATCCACAGGCGGAGAAGTGTGGAGCTGTGCAAAGTGCAATATAATCCACAGGGGGGATATTGCAGACAGGGTGCTGAAATCATTGATGGAAGGCAAGAAGCTCAAGGATGTGTGGAAGCGCGTGATGGAACCAAATTTATGATTTTTATGGATTTCTGGATACAGGTTTTGCTCCTTGCGGTGCTGTTTGATATTTTATTCGGTGAGCCACCTGCGTTTATTCATCCGGTGGTGTGGATGGGAAAACTGGTAAACCTGTTTGTGCGGTTAGCACCAGCCCGCTTCAGGAAGTTGTACGGGCTGCTTATGGTGATTTTCTGCGCAGTGTCAGCGGCGCTTATCGGGGTGGTAATAATGTTGCTTGGGACAGGAATTCCCGGTTTAATCATCGCAGCATTTTTCTTAAAATCCACGTTTTCAATTCGCATGCTCTTAAAATCGGCGCTGGGAGTAGAAAAAGACCTTGAGGAAGGAAGGATTGAGAAAGTAAGAAGCGAACTGAAAACCTTTGTTGGCAGGGATACATCGGGGCTTGACATACACAAGTCGGCTTCGGCGGTCATAGAATCGGTGGCTGAAAGCTTTGTTGATGGAATATTTTCGCCCTTTTTTTATTTCCTGCTGCTGGGTCTTCCGGGCGCTCTGGCTTATCGCATGATTAACACGCTTGATTCCATGGTTGGTTACAGAAAAGAACCTTACATGGAGCTGGGTTATGCTTCTGCAAGGTTTGATGATATTGCGAATTTTGTGCCAGCCCGGTTGTCTATAATATTTATTTTTATAGCATCGCTCCTGTTTGGAAACCCTTTTGATGCGCTAAAAACGTGTCTTGGCGACCATAATAAGACGGCATCGCCCAATTCGGGCTGGTCGATGGCTGCGGTCTCAGGTGCGCTCCATGTGAGGCTTGAGAAGACAGGGTATCATGTGCTTGGGGCTCAATATGATGAACCGCAGCCGGTTCAGATAGGGAAAGCTGTCAATATCGTGGGTTTTTCATCGTTTCTTGTGATTGCAGGAATATATTTTATAGGGAAGGTGCCATTAGTTCGATTTTAGTTATTAGAGAGAGATGAGAATATTATGAAACTATCAACCATAAAAAAAGAAAAAAAGAAAAAGAACCAGCCGAAAGAAATTAAAGACACAGGCGCAAGAAGCATAATGAAAATCCTTGAAGAGGCAGGACTTTCTGAAGATGTGCTGGTATCTGCGGCTATGGAGCTATACGTTCCCCATCCCGGCGTTGAGAAAAGGGAAATAGCAGAGCGCGTATTCAAACGCGAGTTAAGGCATGCGCTCTGTGACCCCAACCTGTGTATATTATTATACGCAGGCATGCTCCTTGAAAAAGCAGGCGGGAACGGCGAGCTTCCCGGCATGAGCAAAGAAACATTCAAAAAAGACCTTACCTTTTTGATAGTGGATGAAGTAATAGGCATGAGCATAGCGAAATACATCAGCGGCGATAAGGGAATCTTTGAATACGTCAGGTTTGACAAATTAAAACCCGGCATCCTGTCAGAACTTGGACCCTTCATGGACGACGTCATTGCAGGACTTATCGGCGGAGCCTCAGCCAACATGTATTCAAGAGGAAAGGATGACGGGAAAAAAACCGCCAGTGCAAAAGTAAAAAAGAAAAAGGCAACAAAGAATAAACCTGAAACAAGAGGCGGTTTCGCAGGATGAAAGAATTCTTATCTGCCCTGCGCAGCGGTTTTGGTTTCCTTACCACAATACCTGTGGGTATATCAATGGAAGGCATCGAGAAACTGATGAGACACATATATCTTTTCCCTGTTATTGGTTTGGTTCTTGGAGTAGTCCTTGCGGCGATAGGCTTCCTATCATCAATTATATTCCCCCAGGTTCTTGCATCACTGGTAGTAATTATTTTTATTTACTACCTTACAGGAATCAATCATATCGACGGGCTTGCTGATTTTGGCGATGGCATAGCCTCTCACGGCACAAAAGAAGAAAAGATAAAAGCCATGCGCGATACCGCAGTTGGCACGGGTGGGCTGGTGTTTTGTATAATTGCCATAATCGGTATTTTCGTGTCCCTTATTTCTATTCTGGAAATCAACCTGCTGCTTCTTCCCTATGCATTAATAGTTGCCGAAACCAGCGCGAAACAGTCCATGGTTACGGTTGCAGCATTCGGCAGGAAACTGTATGATGGTTTCGGAGCCATGACCGTGGAGAATACAAAGAGCTCCGACTTTTTAACGGGGATGGTTTTTACAGGCGCAGTCAGCTATTTTTTTCTTGACGTCTTTGGTGTTGAAGCATTTATAGCATCGCAATTGTCAGGTCTTCTTGTTCTTCATACTGCAAACCGCCATTTTGGCGGCGTGAGCGGGGATGTTGTGGGCGCTTCGAATGAGATAGGACGTCTTGCAGCTTTGCTCTATATCGGAGGATTGGCATGGATGCGCTTTTGATGGCAGGCGGGATGGGAAGGCGCCTCGGGAAGGATGAGAAGCCGCTCACCATGCTTCTCGGCAAACCCCTGATTTCTTATGTCCTTCATGCGCTCCTTGGCTCAAAAAACATTGACCACATCTTTGTCGCAACCACTCCGAAGGTAAAAAAAACCAATGATTGGCTGTGTGATTTCAAAAAAGAACATGATAACGTGGAGGTAATCCCAACTCCGGGTGAAGGTTTTGTCCACGACATGGCGCTGGCGGTAGAAAAAGCCGGAATAAAAAGACATGTGTTTGTAATAATGGCTGACCTCCCGCTTGTATCTTCAGGACTGATAGACAGGATAATAGAGAAGTACCACGGGATAAACACGCCTGCGCTTTCTGTTCACATGAAGCTTGATGTATTCACAAGACTTGGTCTTCGCCCGGACACTGTTTTCCACAAGAATAACAGCTTCATAGTGCCGTGCGGGATTAACATTCTCGATGCAGACAGGATACGGGAAGAGCAGGAGGATTATAATCTCGTGCTGGAGGATGAGGAACTGGCGCTGAATGTAAATACGCAGGGGGATCTGGAAGTGTGCGAGAGATATTTAAAAGGAGCCTTGCCTTTGCGGTCTTTGGGGCATTCGCGGTGATGAAATAACGTGTTTTCACCCATCATTTCTTATTCAACCGCCTTATAATCAATATAACCGCAATCGCACCGGCAGCTTCGAAAGCCGGCACTTCTATCTTGGTATTTTGTTTCTTTGCAGTGGCAGTTTGAGCCGGCGTTGGAATAATTATCTCAGGCACGAACGGGGTAATCGTGGGTTTAACTGCTGTTTTATTTGCAGGTACGGCGTGGGAATTTAGCACCAGGGAGGTCTTTGCAATCATCTTTGCATACGAGTACTGGGAAATCTTTTCATAAGGACCGGTCATGGTTTCAGCATATTCATAAGCGCTCACAGCAAGCGTGGGTTCGATTCCCGCAACACGGGCTTCGTTAATCGCCGCCTTTGCAGCTTCTGCGCTTTGTTCTATTTTCATATCAGCATCGGTCTTGCCTATTAACCCGATTGTAGTGCTGGCTTTTATTGTAGCCTGAAGCGAATCAAAAATCGTGCCTGAATAATAACCCCGTTCCAGTTCTTTCTGGGCATGGTCTATGTCATCGCTCCCGCCGCTGTCAATGCCGGGATGCGCCCCGCTTTCGGAAAGCAGTGTTTGCATGTAGGTGTTTATTGACTGCGCCTGGCTCAGGTACCATCCTGCGCGGTCTTTTAGTATATCTCCGGGCACGACCTTACTGTCAGGCGTAGCAAGCGTCAGCCACCACTGTGCTGTGCGCGCCCGCTCATGTGCGAAAGCAAGTGAAAAAATCTTTTCCTCAGTATCATTGAGTTTTTTTGCAGCATCAAGTTTCTCTCGCGCAGTTGTTATCCTGGATTCGGCTGCGCCCACAGCTTCCACATCGCTTACACCGTATAATTTAAAGATGTCAAGATCAGACTCAGAAAGCTTTATTTGTTTTTCAACTTTTGTCACAAGCTCTGAAAGGTATTGTTCTTTGTCAGTTGCCTTATCGTAACCATCACTCCACTGCGCAAAACGCATGTTAATCATTGCATTAAAGTATGAAGAAGTCGCAGCGTAATACTTCTTATCATCGTACATCTTGTCAGCCCTTTTTAAGATATCTTTTGCCTGTTCGAGGGATTGGGTTTTCGGGACTCTGGATGCCGTGTCTTCATACATAGTGCCTGACTCTTTTCTCAGGCTGGATGCAAGAGGTTCAAGAAGATTGAGGTACTTTGGGGTTAGAATTATCCCACTGTACCCGGGCTTGGCGATGTCATGACCTGTAAAAGCCAATACAGCATCCTGGATTGTGCCGACTTCTTTTACCTCGACATTTAATTTTTTCCCAAGCTTCACAACATCAACAGTTTCTTCCCTGTCCTCGGAAATTATGAAAGCTCCTTTTGTCCTGATAAGTGTTTTTCTTACCGTAACCGTACTCTGTCCCTCTGG
>JBAQYK010000235.1:0-1676 GCA_049299995.1 Candidatus Methanoperedens sp. | reverse complement strand
CTTACAATACAGGTGAAGAACAGAGGTTTGCGGCTTAACCGAAGTAGAAAAACCAGTTTAAATAAGGAGGATGGACAATGGATGTAAACAGGTGGAAAGAAGCCGTAGATGTGCTGGATTGCGCTTTTCAGCCTATTGTAAACATCCACACGGGCGTATGCATCGGGCACGAAGCGCTGCTTCGTAATTTTAAAAATGCAGGTTTTGCAACCATACAGGAAGTCTTTGATACCGCTTACAAGGAACAGATTCTTTTTAAACTTGATTTATTGCTGCGGGAAAAGGCAGTGGGAAAATTTTCAACTATTGAAAACTATCAAAAAATCAAACTGTTTTTTAATTTAGATAACAGAGTTCTCCTTATGCCTGATTATTCACCGGGCAATACTTCGGAGATTTTGAAAAGTTATGATTTATATCCCGATATGATCTGTTTTGAAATTTCAGAAAGACATGAATTTAATTGTTTTCCTGATGCAAGAATAATATTAAACATGTATAAACGACAGGCGTATAAAATTGCATTGGATGATTTTGGTACAGGGTATTCGGGGCTTCAACTCCTGTATCATTCCGAACCTGATTTCATAAAAATCGATAGATTTTTTATCGCCGGTATTGAAACGGATTCAAAGAAAAAGCTTTTTGTTGCCAAAGTACTGAACCTTGCTCATATTCTCGGTATCATTGTCATAGCTGAAGGGGTTGAGACCGAAGAAGAATTCTATTTTTGTAAGGAAATAGGTTGTGACTATTTGCAGGGATATTTTGTACAAAAACCGACAACCGATATAAGAAAGCTGAAAAATAAATACGAAAAAATTGTGTTATTGAATGACCATGAGAGGAGAGACAAAACATTGGATCGTCTTCTGCTCCACGACCGGATGGAATACCTGGAGCCGCTGCATCTTTACAATCGTGAAAAAAATTATTTTACAGACATGTCGTCTGTTTTCGAAACATTCAGGCAGCATAAAAATAATACCTTCTTTCCCGTTATAAACGGTCACCAGGAGCCGGTAGGTTTAATACGGGAACGGGAATTGAAAGAATATGTATATTCGAAATACGGAAAGGATTTGCTGTTGAATAAAGCTTTTGGAAAAACATTAATGGATTTTATTATGAGATGCCCTGTATCTGAGATAAACACAAAAATTGAGAAAATACTTGAGTATTTTGCAATGGATGAAGACTCTGAGGGCATTCTTCTTACGGAAAACGGTAAATATATAGGCTTTTTAAGCGCAAGATCACTGCTAAGGGTAATTAACGAAAAAAACATCACCCTGGCACGCGACCAGAACCCATTAACAAAACTGTCCGGCAACACGATGATAAACGAATTCATTGAAACCGCTCTTGAAGATATTAGCTCGAATTATGTGATTTCCTATTTCGATTTTAATAATTTTAAACCTTTCAACGATCGATATGGTTTCAGGCAGGGCGACCGGGCCATTCTCCTTTTTGCCGATATTCTGAAGAAAGCCTCAAGCATGTCCAAATTCTTTATCGGGCATGTGGGAGGGGATGATTTTTTTGCAGGGTTCAAAGTCGGTGAAAAAGGGATACCTCAAATACATGGTAAAATAAAATATATAGTAGACAAATTCAGAGATGATGCCTTGAGCCTCCATGATCAGCAGGACAGGGTTAACGGTTATATTTTA
>JBAQYK010000234.1:0-5107 GCA_049299995.1 Candidatus Methanoperedens sp. | reverse complement strand
TTTGTGTTTCAATACCCAATCCGGATGAGTCATAATATTACGTATATACGTAATACAAATATATAAAGGTTTCGGTATGTGTTGGCGGTTTTTTTAAAAATATTGCACAAATCAGGCGGAGTTACGGGTTAAGTTTACCCTACCCAAACTTGTACTCCCTTTTTGCCCGCATCAAATCCCCTATCTTTGTTGAGGTCAAAAGCTCAAATACAATCAGTATCAGAAAGAAAATAAACAGGTTAAGAACAACACCGTTGGCGCCTCTCTCCAGCGCGATAACAGCCGCAACAAGCGGCGCCAGGAGAGTCCCGATAACCCCTGAAACATGCATGAGAGCCCTTTTCCCGCCTGATGTTTTCAGATACGAGGAATAATCTATCCGCAGCGTCGGCTCAATACGCGCCGGACCATTGAGATAGTAGTGTGTGAACCTGACACCGACGAGACTTCCAGTCAAATAATGCGAGAGCGGGTGCAGTGTGGTCATCAGTACAAGAGCGCCAAAGTAAGGCATCAAGTCAGAGGTTATCCGAAAAGCCAGAACTACGGCAGCAATTGTGATAATAATTGCTAACATATTCCCGGCGCGCACATTGAGGGTGAATGAAACCTTCTCCCTGAACCTTCCCAGGCTCACCTTTTCAATTTTACCGAGCAGGGCATCGTCATTAATCCTTTCTTTTTTCACATGTTTGACTATGTCCCAGAACTCCTTCGCGCTGTAACTGTTTTCAAGCCGGTTTAACCGCTCTATTAATTCCCTGTGCAATCTTACCTCTTCACAGCTATGACTAAATCCTTGCTTTCAAGTACCGAGCCGTTATTTATAACCTCAACCCTCACAGGATATTTACCTTCAATCCCGGCAGCGAGCCGCGCTTTGATATCCACAATCCTGAATCCCGAATCCTCGCCCGGACGCAGGCTGCCCAAATTGTAACTTTCATGGCTGAAATTCACATAAGGCTTATCCGAGGAGTTCATGTTAAAGCGAACAACGGGATAAATGACTGAGTTCCCGTTATTGGTTACGCGTATCTTCACGCCAGAAGTTTCGTCGTTTTTTACTGCCAGTTCTTCAGGTTTCATCTCGAAGACTGTGTCTTTGCTTTTAAACGGGTTTGAGTCCAAACACCCTGCGAAAAGTATGGGTATTATAAGAATTCCAATAACAGCAATCATTTTAGAGTTCATATTTTTCAAGGTCTCCTCAGGTGTTCGCAGTTTCCCGCCACGATTTTCTCAAGCTGTCCTTCGCCTGTTTCCAGGATCAGCGCGCCTTCATTATCCACCCCAATGGCTTCACCGTATATTGTCCGGCTCTGGGTCGTTATCTTGACCCATTCCCCGATGGTAGCGGACATGTTTCTCCATTCTTCAAGTATGGATGGAAAATCATCTTTCTGGAATTTCAAATAAAGAGCCTCGAATTCCGACATTAGTTTCTGCACGAAATCCACGCGATTTATCTCATGCCCCAGCTCTTTTTTTAGTGACGTTGAGCTGTCCCGGAATTCTTCAGGGAAAGATTCCGTATCCACGTTGGCGTCTATACCTATGCCTACCACGCAATAATCAATCAAATCAATCTCCGCCTCAATCTCGGTAAGGATGCCGCATACTTTCTTCCCGTTAATCAAAACGTCGTTAGGCCATTTTATTTTTGCAGGAAGACCGAAGCTTCGGATTGTTTTTGCAGCGGAAACACCTGCCATGAGCGTAATTCTGGGCGCATATAACGGCTGTATCCTTGGTTTCAGGATAATAGAAAGCCATATCCCGCCCTCAGGCGAGAGCCATTTCCTGCCGAGACGACCCCGCCCGCCTGTCTGGGATTCGGCTATTACCACCGTTCCTTCTTCGACAGAATCCGCTATTTCCCGGGCTATGATATTGGTGCTTTCGGTTTCCTTAAAATATTTAATATCCTTTCCAATTACACCTGTTTTAAGTCCGGCTTTAATCTCACCAGGAGTCAACGTATCAGGTGTTTTAACAAGTGAATACCCAAGATTTGTTGAAGAATTAATCATATATCCCTCTTCCCTTAATTCCTTGATTTGTTTCCATACAGCCGTTCTTGAAACTGAAAGTTCATGCGCCAGCTTTTCTCCTGAAACCCGTTTACCTTTACTCAGTATGAGTTTTTCAAGTATCTTCTCTCTTATATTCATTTCGCTCCCCCGGCTTTTGCGCTCTGTATATAAGCCCCGACTGCGGCAGTTATCGCAGCTACCTTCTTTTCGTCAGCGCCAAGAGCCGAAGCAAGCGTTGCACCTTTTTCTTTTTCAGCAGCCACGATTTTCTCAACCTCTGCGATGATATTGTGGTCTTCGATGAAATGCGTGGTCAGCTCGCCGCGCCTGAAATATTCATTGTTCATCACTGCCTTGTGGAAAGGAATGTTCGTAGTTACCCCGACAATGATATATTCGTACAACGCACGTTTCATCCGGGCAATGGCTTCATTCCTGTCCCTGCCCCATACCGTGAGTTTCGATATGAGCGAATCGTAGAACGGCGTTATGGTGAATCCCGTATGCACGCCGCTGTCCACACGCACGCCTGGACCGCCTGATGAGCGGTATCTACGCAGTTTCCCGGGCGCCGGTGTAAAGTTGTTAAGCGGGTCTTCCGCATTCAGGCGGCATTCAATCGCCCATCCTATCTGGCGGATATCCTCCTGCCTGTAACTCAATTCTTCTCCTGACGCTATCCTTATCTGCTCTTTTGCAAGGTCAACTCCTGTTACCACTTCGGTTATTGGATGTTCTACCTGCAAGCGGGTGTTCATCTCAAGGAAATAGTAGTCGCCCTTTGAATAAAGGAATTCTATGGTTCCGGCATTGGTATAATTGACCGCTGCGGCGGCTTTTACAGCATCAGAACCCATTCGTTTCCTCAATTCCGGAGTCATTATGGGAGAAGGGGATTCCTCAATCAATTTCTGGTGCCTTCTCTGGATAGAGCATTCGCGGTCTCCAACGTGGATGATATTTCCGTATGAATCCGCAAGTATCTGGAATTCTATATGGCGCGGCTCTTCAAGGTATTTTTCTATGAACACTGTGGCATCCCCGAACGATGATTTTGCCACTCTCCGGGTTGATTCAAGGGTTTCCTGAAGCTCGCTTGTTTTCCAGACGACTTTCATCCCGATTCCACCGCCGCCTGCCGATGCTTTCACGATGACCGGATAACCTATCATTTCTGCAACATCCACCGCAGAATCCAGGTCATCAATACCATTCTCGCTTCCCGGTATGACCGGGATGCCAGCAGCCTTCATGGTTTTCTTGGCTGCAATCTTACTGCCCACGCTTTCAATGGCATGACTTGACGGTCCTATGAATTTTATTCCTTCCTTCTCGCACCGCTCTGCAAAAACTTCATTCTCGGAAAGGAAACCATAACCCGGATGAATCGCTTCAGCGCCTGTTTTGTGCGCTACATCAAGAATATTATCCATATTCAGGTAGCTCTGGGACGCCGGGGCAGGACCAATCGGATAGGCTTCATCCGCATATTTCGCAAAAAGCGCATTCTTATCGACCTCGCTATAAACTGCGACAGTCTTAACGTCAAGCTCCCTGCACGCGCGCATGACGCGGATTGCGATTTCGCCGCGGTTTGCAATCAATATTTTCCTGAACATACATCACCCGATAACGAGCAATACATCCCCTGCGCTCACCGTGCTGCCTTCTTTAACGAATATATCTTTCACCGCACCCGCATGAGGCGCATGGATGTTATTTTCCATCTTCATGGCTTCAAGAACCATCACTACGTCGCCCTTTTTGACAGAGTCGCCTTTTTTCACCTTTATTTTGAGAACCATACCCTGCATGCTCGCAGAAACGGCGCCGTCCATGGTTTTTGGCTTTTCCGCCGCTTCTGCCGGGCGAACTGACATGCCGCCGCCCGCAGACACGATTTTAACATCGAATAAATCGCCGTCAACCTCCACTTTGAACTCGGTTGGCAGGGGCGCAGCTTTCCAGTTATTGGGTTTTGGAGCTTCAAGCGCCTCTTCTTTGGCTTCCCCGCGCAGGAATTTCGGGGCTATCGCCGGATACAGTGCATACGTCAGGATGTCTTCCGGCTTTTTCACGATTCCAAGAGCTTCCGCCTCTTTTGTGACTTTGTCAAGCTCGGGAGGCAATAAATCAGCAGGACGGCAGGTAATGGGTTTCTCGTCTCCCAGTATTTTAGTGATTATCTCCCTGCTTATCGGGGCAGGTGTGCGCCCGTACAAACCTTTTACATAATCCTTTACTTCTTTCGGCACGACCTTGTAGCGCTCACCCATCAGCACGTTCAGAACAGCCTGCGTGCCTACAATCTGGCTCGTGGGCGTGACCAGCGGGGGATAGCCAAGTTCTTCACGGACTCTTGGCATCTCGGCAAGGACAGCTTCGTATTTGTCAAGCGCATTCTGCTCTTTTAACTGCGATACGAGATTTGATAGCATCCCTCCCGGAATCTGGTACTTCAACACGTTCGTGTCAATTCTTTCTGAAATGGGGTCAAGAATGCCGCGATATTTTTCTTTCATTTCTTCAAAGTATTTCTTGATCTCTGTGAGCATGATAAGGTCAAGACCAGTATCATAAGGCGTCCCGCGCAGCGCCGCCACTGTTGTTTCCGTGGGCGGCTGCGATGTGCCCCATGCAAATGGCGAGAAAGCGGTATCAAGAATATCAACCCCTGCCTCACATGCAAACATGTAGCTCATGGGAGCCATCCCGCTTGTGCAGTGGGAGTGCAGGTCAACAGGAATGCTGAGCTCTTCTTTCAGCGCACGGACAAGGTCAAAGGCGTTCTGAGGCGAGATGAGACCCGCCATGTCCTTTATGCACAGGGAATCACAGCCCATTTCCTCAAGCTCCTTTGCCATCTTGACATACAGCGGAATAGGATGGACAGGGCTTATTGTATAACAGACCGTGCCCTGCACATGGGCGCCCACTCGTTTCGCGGTCTTGATGGACACTTCCATGTTCCTGATGTCGTTCACGGCATCAAAAATCCTGAAAATATCAATGCCTGATTCCGCGGCATGTTCCACGAATTTTACAACGATGTCATCAGAATAATGCCTGTA
>JBAQYK010000233.1:0-1843 GCA_049299995.1 Candidatus Methanoperedens sp. | reverse complement strand
TATGTACCTGGTCGGCAACCTTCAGGTCGTGTGATAGCATTAGTAATCTTTTTGCCAATGCATCCTTCTGGCCCCATTCACTGTCTGTTGGGGTCTGCATATCCACTATGCAGATGTATCTTTCCTCCCCACCCTGCAGTTGCTCATACACGGCTCGTGTCTTGGCGTTGACCGTATAAGTCTTCCCGCTCAAGCCTTTGACCAAAAAACCATCCTTTAACTGCTTCGCCTTGCTCACTTTGACTGCATGCTTGACGAACTCATCAGCTTTCATGGATTTTTTGGCATTCTCCTCGCGGACATGAGCTTGGAGTTTCGCGTATTCTTTCTCGCCGTTCCGAATCAGGTCGCCGATATCTTTTGGTGCAATGCCTTCAATAGCCTTGTAAAGCAACTTAATGGTCCTCTGCAGGTATCCTCCACCGGCATACCCGACTCTTACACTATTAATATTCTTACCTATATCGAAGAATGCCTGCAAGTTTTGGATCTTGTAATCGACGCCGTTGATAGTCGTATAGTTCTTGCCCTTCTCTCGTTTTAGGGGTAGTGATAACAACATCTTTTCATCTTTTACCGGCAGGGAGTTATCATCTGTCATATCAATGTTCAATTCAAACGAGATGCCGCCGTTGGCGAGCGATTTCTGCAGCGTGAGATTGACGCCTGAACTGTAAGCCAGGTATGCATCAAAGGATGCCTGGTCAGTGAAGGTCAAAGCTTTGAATATGATCTCTACCAGGTCATCCTTACGAATCCTGCGGTCATTGATGAGTACATTATTATTCTCACCTTTTATGTGGAGCTTTATCTTCCCGATATATATCGTTTCATTGCCTTTGAACTGGCACTCATATGATACCCGGTTAGAAAAGTAATTCTCATTTGCCTTGAAGTTCAGGATATGGCATATGAAGTCCTGTACTATCTTCCCGAAGTCTGGCTCCTGTTGCAGGTGGACGTGGTTCCTCATTACGAAGTCGCCCAACAAGTGATTCTTAATCTCAACGCCTTCACATTCAATGCTGTTTTTTGTGAATGTTATCCCCTGCCGGACCACCTTCCCTGTCTTGAATTGCGCATCGATATTCTCGACCAGACGTTCTTTTGCCTTATCTTCCTGTTCCTTTCTTGCAGCGCTCATCACCTCAATTCTGATTAAAGACTGCTTTTTGTTAAACTCATCAGCATTGAGCAAAATCCAATGACTTCTATGGGTGTCATCATCGGCGAACAATCTCCTGGACAGGACGCTCAATTCGTGGTATCCTATCTTCTCAAACAGAGTGTCATCAAGCCATATCTCTGTGTCTTCTGAGTACCCCATAGACAGATATATCTCTCGGTTCATGTCCACAAAGTTATATTGCACATCCCTCGGCTTGAAGCACCTTATCATGAGCTCGCTGCCCAATATGGTCTCGTCCCATACACCGCCGTACCCGTTCATGCAGCCGCCGGTATGCTTCTTCTGATAATTGTCTATCCTTTGGATTATGGCCAGGCGCCGATTGTTTCTCTCGAACACCTTGATGATTCTTGCGATATTGTCCCTTGATACCTTGACTTCCTTCTCGAACCACTGGTAATCCTCATTGAACAGCCAGAAAAGCGCCCTGAGCTGGGAATCTATCAACCGTGTCTTTAGGTTCTTCCATTCCTGCTTTTTATCATCACTGTAGGAACGAAGGTAACATTCATCGTAACAGTGACCCAGATCCTTCGGGTTTTTATCGATAAAACGGTCGCATATTCTGTCCTTCAGTTCTTCAAGATTGTCTGCCCTGTGCTTGATATCAGCATCCAAAGTCCTGTATTGGGCGATTGAATGGAGTGTGTATAC
>JBAQYK010000232.1:0-1646 GCA_049299995.1 Candidatus Methanoperedens sp. | reverse complement strand
ATACTATTAAAGGGGCCCTTTAGTACCATTTCTGAATTGATGCGCGAACGCTAGGTGATAAGAGGAATGGCGCTGATAGCGGTGGCTTTGGCAGAGCAATCGGAATTAACTACAAATAGCGCTGGGGCAAGCCCCGGACCCCACGGAGGCGCCGCATGCTGGCGGAGTTTTAATAAAGTAAAAATCACTGGGTTTGGATTGTGCATAGACAATTATACTATAAAAAAAAGCCGAAAAGAAATAATTTATGAAAATATCCATAATTGGTGCCGGATATGTTGGTACAGTTAGTGCAGCCTGCTTTGCAGAACTTGGTCATTATGTTATTTGCGTTGATATAGATCAGGAAAAAATTGACCTGATAAATGCCGGCATCGCTCCGATTTATGAGGATGGTCTTTCCCGGCTTTTGAAAAAACATGCAGGAAATAGATTGAATGCAACCAATGATTACGAGTATGCTCTTAAAAATTCCGAGGTCTCTTTCATATGTGTGGCCACTCCCCAGGATTCCAATGGCAAAATCGACCTTGGTATAGTGAAAGCGGCAAGCTCAAGCCTCGGGAATTCATTGAAAAATAAAAAAGACTATCATGTTATAGTTGTGAAAAGCACGGTCGTGCCTGAAACTACTGAGAAAGTTGTTCTGCCCATAATAGAGAAGCGCTCGGGAAAACATCATGGGGATTTCGGTATTGCCATGAATCCGGAGTTCCTGCGTGAGGGCAAAGCAGTTTATGATTTCATGCATCCTGATAAAATCGTAGTGGGTTCATTTGACAGGAGAGCAGGCGATATTGTGTCATCCCTTTACAGCGGCATAAAGTGCGAAGTGACAAGAACAAACCCGCGGACCGCAGAGATGATAAAATACACGAATAACGCATTCCTTGCAACTAGGATTTCGTTTGCAAACGAGATTGGAAACATATGCAAAGAACTCGGAATTGACACTTACGAAGTAATGAAAGCTGTTGGCAGGGATTTCAGGATAGGACAGTATTTCCTGAATGCAGGTGCTGGTTTTGGAGGCTCGTGTTTCCCTAAGGATGTGAAAGCTCTTATCGGTAAAGCTTCGGAGATTGGATATGAACCCCTATTGCTTAAATCCGTTATCGAAGTAAATGAAAGTCAGCCGATAAGGATGGTACAGATACTGAAAAACAAACTTGGAAAATTAAGCGGTAAAAAAATCGCAGTTCTCGGGCTTGCGTTCAAGAATGATACGGATGATATAAGGGAATCAAGGTCGATACCTGTAATAAAAGAGCTGCTCGATAACGGGGCGAGTGTTTCTGCGTATGACCCGATGGCAAATGAGAATATGAGTAAACTCTTTGGCAATATACAGTATAACGATAATGCGGCTGATACATTGAATGGGGCTGATGCATGTCTCATAATGACCGAATGGGATGAATTCAGGTCGCTTGATAAGGAATTCAATGTTATGAAAAGAAAGCTAATAATCGATGGGCGGCACATGTTGGTCCCCCCGGGGAAAGATATTGAATATGTTGGACTGTGTTGGTGACTATGGGATTAGAAAAAGCGAAAAATAAGATCAAAGTCGTTATTCCAGCAGCCGGGGCTGGAAAGCGGCTTTTTCCCCATACATTTACAAAACCCAAGCCAATGGTGTATAT
>JBAQYK010000231.1:0-2892 GCA_049299995.1 Candidatus Methanoperedens sp. | reverse complement strand
GTTTTTCCCTGGAACCTGAACATGGGGGCGCCGCATTCATGATGGTTCGCCAGCATAGTCCCGCCTTTCTCAAGCAGTCTTGTTATTTTTTGTATCTTTTCGTCTGCCTCTTTACCGCTCATAATATCACCGAAAGTCTTTTCATACAATAACTTTAATATGCCGCTTTACTTTAATATGTTGATTTCGTTTTATAATAACAGTCCGTGGTGATAACCGTGTCGGAAAATACCAGTGAAGTCATAAAGCAGTGTGTTGATGTACTTGACCGGATAATCAATGATGATTCCGTTCCAAGGAATATCAGGCGCTCAGCTGACAATATAAAAAATACGCTTTCAAAACAAAAAGAGCCCCTGTCCAGAAGAGTGGCGATGGTAATTTCCACACTTGATGAAATAGGCAATGACCCCAATGTTCCAATACATACGAGAACTTTAATCTGGGGATTATCCAGTCGGTTGGAGTCGATTCCTGTAGATAAGTAGTTAAATGTTCGTGTAATGTCACGGTTTTGCAGGTTATACCTACCCTGTTATTTCCGCTGGAAATTTCTTTTGGGTTTTTTGTTTTGTGATTGATTTTTGTCATTCTATTCTTGCGGCTATTTTTAACACAGAGTTCATAGCTACTGGTTTTTGATTGTTATTATTTTTACAGGGTTTTTATATTAAGATAAAAGAGAAGGTTTTATATATAGTTAAATGTAAGTAGGAACACATTGGTTTTTATTAGTTTCATTATTTCAATCAACTTTTGGTTTCTATAAATCTCCAGACGAAGTGAAGGGGTGGGTCTATAAAAATCTCCACAGGAATCAAAGGGTTCTTGACGGCTGACATCAAAAAGACCGGCCTGGCTAACATAAAATATAAACCGAAAAATCAATAAGCTTACACCCAACCAGAACACAAAAACCAAAAATAAGACGTCTGGGTTCCAATAGAAGTAAGGGGGTCAGAACCAGAAGTCTTAATACCTTCCCTTCCATTGCAGTACCAAAGAGGATGATGGATTGGAGACCCAGGCAGCGACAATAAACGGTATTTTTGAGGATATGTTAACGAGGAAGAATATCTTTGAAAACAGAGAAGTTCTTCGTTCAACATATACCCCCGACTATCTTCCTCATAGAAGCGAGCAGGTGAAAGGACTGGCTACGATACTGGTTTCTGCGCTCAGGGGAGAAACGCCCTCCAACATTTTGATATACGGAAAAACAGGAACAGGTAAAACCGCGGTAGCAAAACATGTCGGGAAAGAACTGGAGCGTACGGGAGAATTACACGGAATACCCTGTGTTGTTGTCTATATAAATTGCGAGGTAGTCGATACACAGTATCGTCTGCTGGCGTATCTTGCCAGGCATTTTGAGAAAGAGATTCCCATGACCGGCTGGCCCACCGACCAGGTATATACCGAGCTCAAAAATGCATTGGATACGGATAAGCACATTGCAATAATAATACTGGACGAAGTGGACAAACTGGTAATTAAAGGGGATGATGTGCTTTACAATCTTACCAGGATAAACGCAGAACTGAAAAACGCCAAGGTCAGTCTTATCGGCGTTACTAACGACCTCAAATTCACGGAATTTCTTGATCCAAGGGTGAAAAGTTCACTCGGGGAGGAAGAGATAATCTTTCCCCCATACGATGCCAACCAGTTGAGGGACATCCTTCATCAGAGAGCTGAGATGGCATTCAAGCCGGGAGTACTGGAAGAGATGGTAATCCCGCTATGTGCGGCATATGCTGCGCAGGAGCACGGGGACGCGAGGCGTGCGCTTGATTTATTGCGCGTGTCAGGAGAACTTGCAGAACGCGCAAAATCTCCAACCGTCAAAGAGACACACGTAAAACATGCGCAGGAGAAAATAGAGACTGACAGGATTGTAGAAGTGGTAAAAACCTTACCCACCCAGTCAAAACTGGTTTTACTGAGCACGTTCCTTCTCTGTAATAATGGCGACAGCAACATCACCACAGGAGAAGCGTATAATGTTTACAAACAGATGTGCAGGATAATCGGAATCGAAGTCCTGACGCAGCGCAGGGTAACTGATTTAATATCCGAGCTTGACATGATGGGCATCCTGAACGCGACTGTGGTGAGCAAGGGAAGGTACGGGAGAACTAAAGAAATCTCGCTGAGCGTCCCTGCAGGGAGCACCAGAAAAGTTCTTTTTGAGGATTACAGGTTAAAACCACTTGAGGATTACAGACCGCCAAACCAGATGAAGTTATATGCTTAATATTTTTCTGGGAATGAGGGAAACATAACCCAGTACGGGCACGCGATAAAAACGCGCCACACCAATTACCCACTCCTTTTTCACAGGCTGGAGATAACTTATGCTGCCCTGCTGATCGTATGCGAGATTTGTCCTTGTGTTGTCTCCTTTTGTGATGTAACCTGCATAAGGAGCAGGCGGTCCACCCGCCCACAGGGGTTCCCCCGTTTCAACATAGTACCTGGCGCGGTGGATGATAGGTGTGACCTTCTCCCTGCCATAGGGTTTGTATAAGATTACATCGCCGAAATCGTCAAAGGAAGTATAACCCGTTTCTTTTCCGGTTTCGTATGTAATTATTTCTGTCCGGTCAAGCCCTTCAACGAAAATGATATCCCCAATCTGGATATGAGGTATCATGCTGCCGCTCTCGACTGCAACCATGGGCGCCCAGAGACCCAGGGCAATCTTGGAAACCGATGCAAAAATAATAACGACTGAAATTACAAATAAAAAGTCCCGTAAAAGCCCGACCCAGAAATTTTCGCTTTCATTGAATTTTTCCAATTTTTTTTTCAGTTTCATGAACGGAGAGGTAACATCAGGGGAAGTATTAAGACTTGCCCCTCTCAAAAACCTTTAAGAAAGGTTAATCA
>JBAQYK010000230.1:0-2000 GCA_049299995.1 Candidatus Methanoperedens sp. | reverse complement strand
CCGAAGGAACGTAAATGTTATCAACATTTTGTTGTTCTATATTGAAGTTTTCAGTTATCGGATAACCTAATCTTGTGTCTTTTATCATATATTTAAATTCAACACTGGCGCCTGTCTCATTGACTGCACGTATGTTTATCGTGCCCCCCTTTCTCAGGTAAAAATTCATCGGGCTATCGGCAGTGAGAAAGCGTATCATATCTCTTGGGAACTGCGGCAATGCCTGACCAATATAATCAAGAGTCCCGGATGTTGCATTATTGGCAAAATGCTTTATTACAGGTTTATAAAAATATTGTTGACTATCAAATGAGTCGTTAATCGATAAATTAAAATAGCCGGTTGTATTGCTTGTGGTATAGTTGGTACCTACCAACGTTGGCCCTTGTTGTCCCCCCATCGTGTAAATCTCGATGCTTACATTAGTGTAGTTTAACGCGATATTTGTTTCATTATAGGTGTATCCCCTGAAAGAAAAATCCGCATCTGCCGTACCTGCCGCAGCCACAAAAAGCATAAGCGCCAGCAGAAAAGATGATTTAAAGTTACAGTATTGCTTAACCATTACAACCTTTCCTCCTCAAATATGAATAATACTATTTTAACAAGAGGTATATAAAACTTCCCTGAGCTTAAAATTTTTCATCCTGTCCAGGAATTTTCAGGAGAGCAGTGTAAAAAGCAGCAAAAAATAAGAGCTATCGCATTAATGGCGCAGCATCCCTAAAACACCCTGAACGTCTGGACACGCTCAAGAAGCATGCCTTCCACTATTATCGGATTATTCTTTTCCGCACTTTTTAAGGCGCTGGTAAGCTTCCAGCTCTTATCTGCAAAAATAGTAATGAGCGGCTCGCCTTTTTTAACAGTCTCGCCCTTTTTCCTGTGAATCCAGACGCCTGCCCCAATATCCGTGGGCGCGCCTGCCATCCTTGCAATCTCAACTATGCGTTTGTTATCGAATTCGATGACGTACCCATCAGCAGGAGAAGCCAGTTCCGCCCTGTGTTCCCCGGGTTTAATGTCGGTATGCACTATCTTCGGGTTCCCGCCCTGTGCTTCAATCATCTCCTTCAGCTTAATAAGAGCTTTTCCGGAGCGAAGCGTTTCCATCGCCTGCTCCTTGCCGCGTCCTTTGGTTGCAACCCCTCCCATCTCAAGCAGGATTCCAGCAAGCGCAGTACTCTTTTCAATAAGGCTGTTCGGTCCCTGCATAGTTTCAAGCACCTTCAATGCCTCCCTCACCTCGATTACAGGACCTATCGTTCTGCCCACAGGCGAGGCGCCGTAGGTCATGGCGCATTCCACATTCATCCCCAGGCGCTCGCCCAGTTCGATTAAATCCCGTGCGAGTTTTTTTCCTTCTTCCATTGTGGGAACTTTGGTTCCGCTGCCTGTGGGGATGTCTATCACAACACAGTCAGCCCCGACAGCCCCTTTTTTTGCCATTATAGATGCAAGAAGCTGGCAGCGCGGGTCAATTGAAAGCGGATACTCGGCGCGTATCAGCTTATCATCAGCCGGCGCAATATTTGTAGCCCCTCCCCATGCTATTACCCCGCCGACCTTTTCTGTAATGGATTTAATCTCATCTGCTGAGAACTCAACAGGCGCGAGTACTTCCATCAAATCTGCTGTGCCTGCCGCCCCTGTTATTGCCCGCGAGCTTGTTTTAGGTATGAGAAGACCATTCGCAGCCACGATAGGAACCACAAGCAGCGAGATTTTGTTTCCAGGCACGCCGCCTATGCTGTGCTTGTCCATAATTGGATGCGTATTGAATTCGATTTTTTCACCGCTATCTATCATGGCTCTTGTGAGCCACTCGATTTCATCAGAGGTCATTCCATTGATATATGAACTTGTAACAAAGGCTGACATCTCGATTTCTGAAAGATTGTCCCTCACGATATCCTGGACTATCTGGTAGATTTCTTCCTGCGTCAATTTCTGGTGGTCCATCATTTTTTTAATAAAACCGATAGAACTCGGTCTTGAAG
>JBAQYK010000229.1:0-1722 GCA_049299995.1 Candidatus Methanoperedens sp. | reverse complement strand
TAGGGTGGAAGCTAATCCAATTATTTTAAAAAGTGCAAGGCTGCCTTCGGGTTCTTCGTATTTTGTCCTGATAACGATAGTATTTGAAATCCTGTTAAAGAGCCGAAGCTTGGTTCCAGGCATAGCCAGCCAGCCGATAAGACAATCCAGCGGCAGGATAAATGCTTTGCCTGCGCTTTCAATTGCAGCCGCCGGATAATCTATTTTCTCTCCTTTCCTGTCAGTTACTTTCAGGTTCAATGCCATCTTCCCGATGGACTGACCGTTATATCCTTCAAATAATGTCCAGTATACAAACAATAATATTCCGTGCAGACCAAAACCTTTCAGGCTGATAAAGTCAATATCCCATACAAGCCCCAGAGTGCCTATAACACCGGTTCTCAATGCACCCACCACCATGTTATCAATCAACTATGCCCAGAACCTGCTTTCCCACTTTGCCAGGTATATGTTCTCCATATCCTACCACGACACAACTTTATCGTATTCAAACAGCATCTCCACAATCCTCTCGTATCCCACGCATTCATGCCCCGTAACTCCCCTCGCCTCTGCATCCTTTGCGCATGCATAGGCGGGCAAATCAGGCGTAGCGTACACTGCATCATGCAACAGCAGTATCGCCACATCATGCTCTTTACTCTGCGCCCTTGCTATCTCTAAAGGCGTTGCATCATTCGGGTTCCGGATAATATGCAGTATTTTCATAATTAAAATGGTATCACAATGTCGGATTCCGTTATTGTTCTCACAATCTCTTCACGCTCTATCGGCTTAACATTTCCATGAAGGCTGTGTATTTTTCTCTTTTGCATAGATGCTCTGTCCGCCACCATGGCGCACTTCATCATTGATAACGCCTCAAATTCCTTATCAAGAGGCGCAAAATCAATCAATTCAGGTTTTATGCGAGTCGCGCTGTAAACGCCGTCGTCCATGAAAATAACCGTGACTTTATCATCCCGCAGCGTAAGTCCCACGCTCATCCTCAGCGCCTCGGCATTCCTTCGTGTATTAAGAGGAAGGTTTCTTACAATCACGGTTATTTTTTTCATAATTCACCCGAAAGATATGAACCTGTCAACATCGCTTGCGATACATGCATGGTCATACTGGCTCCCGAACAATATCCCATCCACCCTGGCGATATTCCGCTGTTCAACATTGAACGCGCAGACCGCTATGTTCACGCCTTTATCCACAAGTTCCGCAAACTCCTTTTTATGGATATTATACACGCCGTCGTACATTAAGAAAATCGATACCTCATGACCCTCTTCCCTTGCAGCCTTGCTTATGGAAATAACCGTATGGGTATTCTCATTCTCAGGGCTTGTGGTCAGGAGTATCCCGAGTTTCATGCCTTGCGAATCCTTACTTTCCAGAGGTGGTCGCCCTTCTGTTCTATACCCATTATTTTATGTCCCTCATTTTTCAGGCTGCGCGGCACGTTCTCCACAGCCGGGGCATGGTCAAATGTCACGCACAGTTCCTCGCCGCTTTCAAGCTCTTCGAGTTTGAGTTTTGTCTTTACAAATGTGTACGGGCACACTTCGCCTTTTAAGTCAAGTTCAGTTACTTTGCTCATATCCTGCACGATTCTCCGTATATCTCTTCCTGTATTGAGGTTATCTTTGGTTTTTCTCCGCAAACGGGGCATTGTTTGTTCCAGCGCATTTTAATCTCATCGAAAGTCATGTTGAGCGCATCGTAGTAAAT
>JBAQYK010000228.1:0-1711 GCA_049299995.1 Candidatus Methanoperedens sp. | reverse complement strand
GAATCATATCAGGTACATAGTGTCGCCAGGAGGGTCGATACGGGATAAGGAAGTGGTTGCTGCGGCGAACAGGTTAGGGGTTTCGCTGGTGTTCACGGGGATGAGACATTTTCTGCATTAAAAAAATTATAACTTCCCCATCTTCTTAAGAAGCTCTGCATTCAGAACGCTCGCCCCTGCAGCGCCTCTAATGGTATTGTGCCCCATGCAGATATAGCGTATTCCGGGACGTATGCGCCCAACGGATACTGTCATCCCTCCGCCAATGTTCCTGTCCATTCTTGGCTGGGGTCTGTCCTTTTCTTCCTTGACCTCGATTACCGGGGTGGGTTCAGTGGGCAGGTCAGACAGTCCAGGGTCAAAATCAAGGAAAGCCTGTTTAACCTCATCAGTCGAAGGAGCATCCGCCATTTCAACCCAGACCGCTTCCGTATGCCCGTCCATTACCATAACGCGATTGCAGCTTGCACTCACCTTGAATGGAGCATCAACTACCTCGCTTCCGTTAAATTCTCCAAGCAGCTTTCGGGTCTCAGTCTCCACTTTCTCCTCTTCCTGACCGATATAAGGAATCACATTGTCGAGAATCGCCATCGAAGGCACGCCGTCGTATCCTGCGCCTGATATTGCCTGCATTGAAGCGATGTAGATTTTTTCAATTCCGAACTTCATAAGCGGCTTCAGGGTCACAGTCATCATAATAGTGGTGCAGTTGGGATTCGTGACAACATATCCGTCCCATTTACGTTTATCCTGCTGGATATCGATAAGACCGAGATGCTCTTGATTCACTTCCGGGATGACGAGAGGAATGTCCTTCACCATACGCAAGGCGCTGGCATTGCTGGCTACAACAAAACCTGCTTTAGCGAAATCGGGTTCCACGGTTTTGGCAAGGTCGGCAGGAAGTGCGGAGAAAACGATGTCTGCATCCACTTTTTTCGGGTCAACAGGAACTACTGTCATATCAGCCGCATCTTCCGGGATTTTACTTTCAAGCCTCCAGCTTGCAGCGTCGCCGTATTTTTTGCCTGCGCTTCTGTCCGAGGCTGCAAGCGATGTCAATTCAAACCACGGGTGTTTGCTCAGCATTTCTATGAATCGCTGTCCAACGTTTCCTGTCGCGCCAAGTACTCCCGCCTTTATTTTTGCCATAACCGTCCTTATATTGTTTTATTGTATTTTATATATTAACTTAGATTATTTTCATTCTTTCATTGTGATTGCGCTGTTCGGGCAAGCATCCACGCAAGTGCCGCAATCTGTGCATTCAGCCTCGTCCACTTTCGCTTTTTCATTTTTAAGCTCTATTGCAGTCGCAGGGCATTCATCCACGCATATTCCACAGCCTGTACATTCTTCGGGGTTTACTTTTGCTACCATTTAGGTCACCTTCTGCCTCCCCATTGGATAAGAGAAATATATAAGTAACGGTTTACATTGATTTTTAATGCCCAAATTATCCTCCAGAAACCTCTCCTCATCATAACCCCCTTATTTCTACTGGAAAAATCATGACAAATTCGCCACAGAAGTCTAAATATATACCGAAGTCCTTTGGATGTGGCTATGTTATCCCACAGAGTAGAGCATTTTGTCGAATCGGTCATCCGCGACATGACGCGCCTCTCGCTAAAACACAACGCCATCAATCTTGCGCAGGGATTCCCGGATTTTCCCGCCCCTCTGGAACTGAAACGCGCCGCAGCCT
>JBAQYK010000227.1:0-8905 GCA_049299995.1 Candidatus Methanoperedens sp. | reverse complement strand
GTTTAAGCCTGCTTAGCACTTTATTCAGAGGCGGGATTATTCCTTTGAGTTCAGCTTCCTTTTTCCCGGCATTGCTTTCAAGCAAAAAAAGTTCATCTTTATAAACAGTATATTGTTTCCATGATTCACTATCCCTGAGCATGTCGAGGGCTTTATGCTTCTCTTCAATTTCTTTTTTTAAGAGAGAGATTTTTTCATCGTATCTTGTTATCGCTTTTTCCCGAAGTTCAATATCCGAACCTATATTTTTAATATTCTTTATGGCGCCATAGGCATTTTCAATAGCATCAAGCACATTTTTTTGAGAATTAATTGGTTCTATAAGATGGTTCAGAAGCCGCCCAAGCGCGTTTACATCAGCAATCACCTGTTTTGACTCTTCAATAAACACTAATTTGGTGTAGTGGTAGCTCTTCATCATGTTTTCAAGACATACGGTCAGGGTCTGGACAGCATTTTCATGGAAAACCACGATACTTTTCACATCCGTTGCCTTCGGGATGGTAATATTCTCAAGAAGCATCCTGACCTGCCTTGCCATGTTATCCCTGTTACTTACGGCAACCTTCACCATTTTGAGATGAAACCTTCCTTCAGGCTCTGCTTCTTCAAGTGAGGTTGTGCTTTCTTTTATCTCGCGAAGCGCCTCCTCGATATCTGAATAGAGAGAGGAAGCCTGCCTGCCAATTCCTCCGGATATCTTCTGCGACCTTGCCTCAAGCCATTCCGGAAGCTCCTCAAATGTTATCCGGGGAGAGGAGCCTTCCTTTTTTCCAAAGAGCCTGTCAATCCAGTTCAATCCGAGTCCTTCATATCGCCGCTGAAATAGCTGTCGTATGCGCCCATGTCAAAATGCCCGTGCCCGCTCAGGTTAAAGAGGATGGTCTTTTTCTCACCGTTTTTCCTGCATTCAAGGGCTTTATCGATTGCACATTTAATGGCATGCGATGATTCAGGCGCAGGAACAATGCCCTCGCTTCTTGCAAATGTCACCGCAGCCTCAAACACGGCGGTCTGGTGGTATGCCACGGCGTCTATCACCTTATCTGCATATAACTGGCTCACGATAGGGGAATCACCGTGGTATCGAAGTCCTCCTGCATGGATTGCAGGCGGCACGTATTCATGCCCCATGGTGTACATCTTCAAAAGCGGCGTCATGCCTGCCGTATCCCCGAAGTCATACCTGAATTCCCCCCCTGTCAGGCTGGGACAGGCGGTAGGTTCGACTGCAATCACTTTTACGTCTTTTGAACCTGCAAGCTTATCCATCAGGAACGGAAAACTTATACCGGCGAAATTACTGCCGCCGCCCACGCAGCCGATGATGTAATCAGGGTATTCTTCAACCTGAGCAAGCTGCTCCTTGGCTTCCTGACCTATCACAGTCTGGTGAAGCATTACATGGTTAAGAACGCTTCCAAGGGAATAATGCGTATCTTCATGGGTCGCTGCATCCTCAATAGCCTCACTTATGGCGATTCCGAGACTGCCCGGGGAATCGGGGTTTTTTTCCAGTATCTTTTTTCCCGACTTTGTGAGATTGCTGGGCGAAGGAATGACATCCGCGCCCCACAGGTGCATCAGGGATTTGCGGTACGGTTTCTGCTGATAGCTTATTTTTACCATATAGACTGTGCATTTAAGACCGAAATAATTGGTAGCGAGAGCCAGCGCACTTCCCCACTGCCCTGCGCCTGTTTCCGTGGCTAACCTCTGCATTCCCTCTTTCATGTTATAGTACGCCTGGGCTATTGCAGTATTGGGTTTATGGCTTCCGGCAGGGCTTACGCCTTCGTATTTGTAATAAATCTTAGCCGGGGTTTTGAGCGCTGCTTCGAGGCGGTGCGCCCTGTAAAGTGGAGAGGGACGCCACAATGCGTAGATGTCCCGAATCTCATCAGGTATTGCTATGAACCTGTCCTGGCTGACCTCCTGCCTGATAAGCTCCATCGGGAAAATTGCTGCGAGGTCTTTCGGGCTTACAGGCTCTTTTGTCGCAGGATTCAAAGGGGGAGAAAGAGGCGTTGGCATATCAGGAAGGATGTTATACCACTTTCTGGGGATGTCGTTTTCATCTAAGAGAATCTTTGTTTGTTGCATAGGAAACCTCAGGAGATAATATTAACGTGGGAATATATCAAGGTTGATGAAAAATGTAACGGTAACTAATTTACAATAGCCCTATATTGGTCTTTCTGACTACTTCATCATAATTCTTATACCCAAGTATTTTCTCAATCATATCCGAATGCTTCCCCATGAGCTTATTCAACTCGGAAGAAGTATAATCCGTAATGCCCTTTGCAAACACCGTACCATCGCTTTCAATCTCGATGATGTCGCCCCTGTCAAACATGCCGGCGACCTCGATAATCCCTGAAGGCAAAAGCCCCCTTTTCTTTTTAATGGCGTCCTGCGCCCCTTTATCCACGATTAGTTTGCCAGAGGCTTTTGACAGGATTATCCAGCGCGTCCTGTTCTTGTATTTCCCGTCGCGGGCAAGGAACAACGTCCCGATGTTCTCGCCGTCCATTATCCTGATAACCACATCGTCAAGTGCGCTGTTGGCAATCACCATATGGCAGCCCGACATGCTCGCGATTTTTGCCGCTTCTATCTTTGTCCTCATACCGCCCACGCCTTTCATGCTTGTAGGGCTTCCGCCGTAGCTTTCTATTTCGGGCGTGATTTTTTCGATTGTGCTTATAAGCTGCGCATCTTCATTTTTCTTGGGATTTTTATTGTAGAGCCCGTCGATGTCTGATAAAAGCACCAGAAGCTCCGCCTCAACCTTACTGGCTACCATAGCTGAGAGCTTGTCATTGTCCCCGAAGGTCGCCTCTATCTCATGAACGCAGATGGGGTCGTTCTCATTGATAATAGGAACCGCCCCGAAATCCAAAAGCGCAGAAATGCTGTTGCGCACGTTGAGATAGGTCATCCTGTTTGAGAAAGCTTCGTATGTCAGGAGTATCTGCGCCACCTTGAGGTCATGCTTATTGAACGCCGCCATCCATTCCTGCATAAGGATGTTCTGACCCACGGCGGCGGCTGCCTGCCGGAGCGGAATTTCCCGCGGGCGTGAAGGCATTTTTAACTCCTCAACCCCTATCCCGATTGCGCCGGAGCTTACTATAATGACTGTTTTCCCCTGCTTTCGGAGTTTTGCGACCTGCGATGCTATATCTTCCGTTAACCTGCGGTTAAAGCTTCCGTCTTCATTTGTGAGCGATGAAGTTCCTATTTTCAGTACAATCCTCTTGACGTCCCTGAAAATCTCTTTCCTGTCAACGGTATGGGAATCCATTTTAATCATCAGCCCATTTTATCTGCAAGGCTTGCATTTAGCTTTTTATGCGTATATTTCCTTGCGTTCTTCCCTGCGTAATCCGCCACTTTATGACCTTTTCCCATAAGCACATATTTATAAATCAAAAGACCTTCCATCCCCACAGGTCCGCGGGCATGGATTTTGTTTGTGCTGATGCCTACTTCCGCCCCTTTCCCGTACCTGAACCCGTCTGCAAAGCGCGTGGATGCGTTCCACATCACGCTGGATGAGTCCACAAGGTCGATGAACTTTGCGGCATTTCTTTTATCCTCAGTCACAATGGCATCGGTGTGGTGGGAGCCGTATTTGTTGATATGGTCTATGCCTTCATCCAGCGAATCAACTATCCTGATGGAGAGGATAAGGTCGTTATATTCTGTTCTCCAGTCATCTTCGGTTGCATGAAGCACGGCTTTTAAGAACCCCATATTTGACAGTAGTCCAAATGAACGCTCATCGCACCGCAGTTCCACGCCCGCTTCGTTGTATTTTTTACCAATATCCGGGAGGAATTCTCCTGCAATATCCTTATGCACAAGCAGGGTTTCCATGGCATTGCAGACAGCAGGATACTGCACCTTGGCGTCGTAGCATACATCGATGGCTTTTTTCAGGTCTGCTTCACTATCCACATAGATATGACAGATACCTGCGGAGTGACCCAGCACAGGAATCCGCGTGTTATCCTGTATGTATTTCACGAATTCGTTTGAGCCCCTCGGGATGATGAGGTTTATGTGCTCATCGAGTTTCAGCATCTCGTTGACCTCTTCCCTCGTTTCCATGAGCGCGAATGCGCCCCGCGGCATACCTTCCGTGCCCTCAATGGCATTGACAAGCACGTCAAAGATAGCCCTGTTGGAATGGGCGGCTTCGCTTCCGCCTTTGAAGATGGTTGCGTTGCCGCTCTTGAGGCACAGCGACATTATCTGCGGAACGACATCGGGACGGGATTCGAAGATGACGCCGATTAATCCGATGGGGCAGCTTACCTGGTAAAGCTCAAGACCGATGTCTAATTCAAGCGCCGAGAGCGTTTTCCCAACCGGGTCTTCGAATTTGATGACGTCTTTTATGCCTGCTATCATCTCGTCTATTTTGGTATCGTCCACTTTCATCCTTTTTACAAGGGCTTTTGAGAGCTTTCCGGCTTCTACGAGTTTCTCTGCCGCTGCGAGGTCTTTTTTGTTGGCTGAGATGAGCTTTTCCCTGTTTGAGTCAAGAGCCTGCGCCATTGATGCGAGTGCTCTGTTCTTTACGGCTCCGGGCACGCTGGCTAAGGGGATGGAGGCGCTTTTTGCGAGGGTTACTTTGGTGAGAAGTGGGGTGGACATGATTGTGAATAGTTAATGGTATATAATTTATACAGTAGCTCTTTTTACCTCATTTAACTTATTAAAGATATGGTTTTTGAAAAAGAAAAATCACTTAACCACTCGAACTTTACCTTTAGCCCTCTTCGCAGGATAGCGAACAGACCTCAAATGCGCATGCTTAAGTCTATCGAAGGCTATCTCTTCTCAACCTGCACAACCTTCGCGCCGCGGTTCATAGCAATCTTCCCCGTCCTCACCATCTCCTTTATCCCGAACTGGCGCAGCAATTGCTCCATGGCATTTATCTTGCTCTCGTCGCCCGTCACTTCCACTACAAGCGATTTTATGCCAACGTCCACGATTTTCGCCCTGAACACATCAACTATCTGCATTACTTCAGCGCGCGTGGTGGAATCCACCCCGACTTTAATGAGCGCAAGTTCCCTGCTTACCGAATCTTCAGGAGGAATGTCGCTGACCCTGATTACATCAATAAGCTTGTTAAGCTGCTTTTCCACCTGCTCAAGGATACGGTCATCCCCGCTTACCACAATAGTAATGCGCGAAGTATCCGGGTTCTCAGTCACGCCCACTGCAAGGCTCTCGATATTGAACCCGCGCCTTGAGAACAAGCCCGCCACTCGTGTCAGGACGCCCGGTTTGTTCTCCACAAGTATTGCCACTGTATGTTTCATTTATCTCACTCCAGGTCAAGTATTTCATTGATAGCCGCGCCGGCAGGAACCATTGGCGAGACGTTTTCCTCTCTCTCGACTACAAAATCAATAATCGCAGGTCTTCCTGATTTCACAGCCTCTTTGATAACATCTTTTACTTCATTTTTCTTCTTCGCACGAAGTCCCAGCGCCCCGTACGCTTCAGCCAGTTTTACGAAATCCACGCTACCTTCAAGACACGTTTCTGAATATCGCCTGCTGAAGAACAATTCCTGCCACTGCCTCACCATGCCGAGGAAGCCGTTATTCAGTATTGCCACAATCACGGGGATGTCATTTTGCACAACTGTTGCAAGTTCCTGTGAGTTCATCTGGAAAGAGCCGTCGCCTGCGATATCTATAACCGTAGATTCCGGTCTTCCCACCTTTGCCCCCATTGCAGCCGGGAATCCGTATCCCATGGTTCCCAGCCCGCCGCTTGAAATGAAGGTACGCGGATTCCTGTAATTGAAGAACTGGGCTGCCCACATCTGGTTCTGCCCGACCTCGGTGACTACTATCGCGTCAGGACATATCTCGCTTATCTGCTCAACCACGAACTGCGGTCGCAGGAGTTTGTCCTTTTTATAAGTAAGAGGATATTCTTTTTTCCATGCCGCTATCTTCTTAGTCCATGCATCGGTCTTGACCTGCTCCTGTTTAATGTATTTTAGCAGGGTTTTCAATACGTTCTTCGCATCCCCGACAATCGGAACGTCAACTCGGACATTTTTCCCTATCTCCGCAGGGTCAATATCTATATGGATTATCTTTGCATTCGGGGCAAACGCGGAAATCTTGCCTGTAACGCGGTCATCAAAGCGGACACCTACGGCTATTATCAAGTCAGATTCCTGGATAGCATAGTTTGCATACCTCGTCCCGTGCATGCCCAGCATGCCAACCGAGAGAGGATGAGCCGACGGGAAAGCGCCCATTCCCATCAGTGTTGTGGTGACTGGCGCCATTATGGTTTCTGCGAGTGTGTGCAGTTCCTCTGCGGCGTTTGAGAAAATAACGCCGCCTCCAACATAGAATATGGGCTTTTCAGCTTTCAGGATAAGAGAGGCTGCCTTTTTGACCTGCTGTTCGTTTCCCACATAGGTTGGTTTATAACCCCGCAGTTTTACCTCTTCCGGGTATTCAAATTCGATAATTTCAGTCTGGGTATCTTTGGGTATATCGATAAGCACCGGACCCGGTCTGCCTGTCTGGGCAATGTAAAAGGCTTCCTTGAATATCCGGGGAATATCACCGGATTCCTGCACAAGGTAATTATGCTTCGTGATTGGAAGGGTTATCCCCGTGATGTTTGCCTCCTGGAACGCATCATTGCCAATAAGAGGGCGCGGCACCTGTCCCGTGATTGCAATAACCGGTATCGAATCCATGTAGGCTGTGGCGATGCCTGTAACAAGATTTGTGGCTCCGGGACCTGATGTGGCAAGGCACACGCCAGCATTGCCTGTGGCTCTCGCATAGCCGTCTGCTGCATGCGCGGCAGCCTGCTCATGCCTCACAAGTATGTGCCTTATATCTGCGTCGTAGAGTGCATCGTATAAAGGCAGCACCTGCCCGCCGGGATAACCGAAGATAACCTCGACATTCTCTTTATAAAGCGATTCGATGACCGCCTTTGCGCCTGGCATTTTTGTTTTAGTCATTACATCTCCAGTCCCAAACCCTGTATTTAAATACGAGGTTTAAAGGGTATCAATCTAACACATATTAATGTTTTATAAATATTTCCTAAATCTTCTTCTGTTCCTGCTGTACCAGCCTGTTTATGCCTTCAAGCACTGCCTCAACAGACGCCATTATGATGTCAGTACGGGCGCCGCGTGCTGTTATTGTCCTGCCTCCCTTGCTGAGTTTGACCCAGACCTCAACAAGCGCGTCAGTCCCGCCTGTTATCGCATCAACGTGGTATTCATCAAGGTGTACGTCAGCCACACACGATACAGCCTTTTTTAACGCATTGATGGCTGCGTCAACCGGTCCTGTCCCGACGCCCGCCTCGACAACGTGGGAACCGTTAACCTTCAGCCTGATAGAGGCTGTGGGCATCACTGTATTGCCTGCCACGACTGTCAGTTCTTCAAGCTTGACCTTTGCTTCCTGGTATATTCCGAGCACGGTCTCTGCAATTGTCTGGAGGTCGGCGTCGGTTACGCGCTTTCCCTTGTCGCCGAGTTCTTTCATTCTTGCAACAATGTCATCAACCTGCGTTTCATTTGCCGAAATACCAAACTCCTTCAATGCAAGCACAACTGAACTCCTGCCGGCATGTTTGCCCAGAACGATTCGGCGCTCGCGTCCCACAAGTTCGGGTGTAATAGGTTCGTACGTCGCGGTATTTGCAAGAAGCCCGTGAACATGGATGCCAGCCTCATGCGTAAAGGCATTCCCGCCAACTATTGCCTTGTTGGGAGCCACAGGAATGCCGCTTAACCTGCTCACAAGCCGTGATGTAGTGTATAAACCCTTTATATCGATTTTTGTTTTGTGTTTATATAATGAATAAAGAACCATTACCACTTCTTCAAGCGATGTATTTCCTGCCCGCTCGCCGATACCGTTTATGGTAACATGCGCTTCCTTCGCTCCTGCCCGCAGAGCCGAAACCGTATTGGCTGTAGCCATCCCGAAATCATTGTGGCAGTGTACGCTTACAGGCGCGCTTAATTGCGATAGGTCGCTAAAAATATCATGGGTTCTCTCCGGGGTAAGAATTCCTACCGTATCGCAAAAACACAGCCTGTCTGCGCCTGCCTCTATTCCCGCATTGTATACCGACTTCAGGAATTCAAGCTCTGCGCGGGATGCATCCTCGCCGCTCAGTTCCACTATTAATCCATGCGATTTCGCATACTCTGTCATTTCGACAGACAATCCGAGAACTGTCTCGCGGTCTTTTTTCAGTTTTTGCTGGATATGCAGATCGGATACAGGCACCACAAGATGGATTGAATCCACATCACAGCCTATGGCGGCGTCGACATCCTCTTTGCGGATGCGGCAGTAGCTGCAAATTTCCGCATTCAAGCCTTCGGCTGCTATTTTCTTAATCGAAGCCCGCTCGCCTTCCGAAGTAATAGCAGAACCAGCCTCTATAATATCCACGCCGAGACTGTCAATCTTTTTAGCAATCAACAGCTTATTCTCGGTTGTGAGTGAAACTCCTGGCGTCTGTTCGCCGTCTCTCAACGTTGTGTCCAGGATTTTTATATCGTTAAAAAAAGTAATCCCTTCTGTACATTGTATCACCAGATTCTGTGTGAGCTTTTAAAATACGCTTCCTATTAGAAAAACCTATCCACAATTTCAACTGCCCGGGCAATCAATTCCACGCTCTTTTCAAGGTCGCTCATGCTCAGCACGGAAACAGGGGTATGGATGTAACGTGTCGGCATGCTGATAACGCCTGTGGGAATACCTTCCCGTGTCAGGTGGATGGCAGATGCGTCTGTCGTTCCTCCGCTTCCGACTTCAAGCTGGTAGGGGATGTTATTATCCGTGGATGCTTCTTTTAACCACTT
>JBAQYK010000226.1:0-8139 GCA_049299995.1 Candidatus Methanoperedens sp. | reverse complement strand
GTGCCCTGCCGAACGCATTTTTTATTCCTGCAACTGTAACCTGCACCTCCCCGTCTTTTGCTGAAGTGAAATCTATATGCACGTTCAGGGTTTCGTTTGAATGGTAAATATCCTGCTCTGTGTATATCGAAAGATTTGAAATTGCAGGAGATGGTTCAATGCATCCGGCTACGGCGAAAAAAAGTAAAACAAAGGCAAGCAGTTTATATTTCATGATTTTTAATTCTATCCCCGCATTTTCTATTTTTCGAAAAATCTCCGCAGAAACTTCCTGAACTCTTCATCTGTGATATCTAACAACTCACTATCTTCAAGAACTTGAAACTCTTTTTTAATGCTCAAAGCCACATGCTTTCCAAGAGCGCAATTCAGAATCCCGGACTCAACAAGTTTCCTTGCTCCGGTGTATTTTCTCGGGATTTCAACCATATATTTCCCGTTCTCGATAAATACGTTGGAAAAAGTATTCGAATCCTTATATTTGGATTTGAATGCCGAAGCGTGTTCTTTTGCCCACACGTGGGGACCTGTATGCCTTTTTACCTGCGGGAGCGATGCTGTCTCAAGTTCAAACAGGGCAATAGCTTTTTTGTCTGCCCAGATACCGCTGTTATAAACGCGAAAATCATATCTTTCAAACATCTCCCGGACAGATTCTTCAAGCTTATGAAGCTGCGGGAACAGTACGTCCTCAACCACATCAGGGGCTGCAAATTCGATGGCTATTAACGAAGTCCCTCTTGCAGTGAGAATTTTTTTGAATTCATTATCGCCAAGCGGTTCTGGCGCCTTTCCAGTGAAATAAGTTTCATCCGGGTTCTCCAAGAATTGGCAGGCTTTATCGATAAAATTGCACATATTATCAAGCGATAGCGCCGCAGCAACATTGCGAGCCGGGTCTGTGGTGTCAACCACGACCATTGGGTCGCTATGAGACATGCATCCGTGCTTTTCAATATCAATGATAACGCCGCTTTTCCAGTCGCAAGCGGCTTCGAGAACCTTTACAAATGAGCCGTAATTGATTAACAGAAGTTCCACAAGATAACCTGAAAAACCATGTGTCTTCAGTTCCGAGCCGTAAACCCCTATGCCTTTCATGAACTGCTTCAACAGCAATACCTCGTCCTCAAGCCCTTTTATCATGGAGGAAACGTAGATATTATGGAACGGTGTCCTGTCCACAGCGGATTTTATGTCTGCCGCGCTTGCCACATTGAAGGCAGGAACAAGGTCAACTTCAAAACCGTCAAATACTGCATGGATGTAAGGATGCTCTGCATACCGTTCTTCAAAGCCCTCTGACACTTCTGCGACTTTCCGCGCGATATAAAGCCCTTTTTCTTCAAGCTCTTTGCGTTCAACATCGGGCTGGAACATAATGAAAATATCGAGGTCATGCTCGCCAGATATCCATGTCCCGCGCGCTGAGGAGCCTACAAGCTGCGCGCTGGCGCTGATGCTTTCTTGCTCCGCTATGGAATTAACTCTGGAGATTATGCTCTTTGCAAGAGATGCGAGCCTTGCTTTTTCTGCTTCGCTGGGTTTAATGCGTGAAAGGAGCGAGGCGCGGATTTGGTTGAGGTTGGTCATTGTAGTTTTCATTTTCTATTATCAGGTAATTACGATATAATGATTGTCATATTCTATCTATTTTTTCACCTGCAGAAGTACCCCATGAACTGCTTTGTGAAGGACAGGATAGTGGGATAATTACTTCTCAAATTTTTCCATAGATTCCTTTGGCTGCATCATTGAAACAATCGGATACAAATCAAGGTACATTTTTGGGAATTCGTTGCATTTATATTTCTCAACAATCTTAAAGCCGACTTTTTCATAGAAGTTTATTGATTCAGGTTTTGAATCTACTGTAACATACCGGCACCCGATTATTTCAGAAACTGACATAGCCAAACCTATCGCAGCCAGCACCAGGAATCCCCCAACGCCTTTCCGTTCGAATTTTCTATCAACCGCAAGCCTTGCTATCTTAATACTTGGATATTTGTGGTATGGGTACCCCAGAATTCCATCATTTTCATCTATTGCATGAACCTCAATCGTATCAGCAAGAATTGAGAAATATCCAACAAAACTGTTTTTCCAGAAAGAAAGATATGTTTTGTTTATCATCTCTTCCTGATCTTTCAGAGCATCGTTTTTTAAAAATTCGTTTAGGTCATCATTTTTGGAATTAAAAGGAGTAAGTTCATGCCTTTTGGCTAAAAGCACAATTCTGAGTTCATCGCGTGGTATTCGTTCAATGTCCATTAAGCTTTAAAATTAGTTTTGTAGATTTCCTTTGCTTCTTTTAACATCTCTATTTGTTCTTTGGTTACTTTTGGATTTTTTCTATCTTCCCAGAATCGCTTTGCGTCTTCACCTTCCAAAACTAATCCAAGTTCAACAGGTTTCGCCATGTTTTATGTCTCCGAATTTAGAATGATATACAGAGTATATGTTCTGTAGTATATATCTATGTTACGCCAGTTTTATTTCCCTCAGCGTCTCATAAATCGGACCCTGCGGCGTCAGTATGCTTTTCTTAAGTGTCAAGGAGTCCACGTTCAGTACGCCAAGGTCAACATTCTCAAGCTTCTTTATCTTTTCAAGCAGGGCGCCTTTATCCCTTAGCATCTTCACGCGCGCCAGCGTGGCATGGGGGGAAAAAAGGTGGTCTTTCTCAAGCTTAAACGGCGCAAGAACCCGTTCAACTTCGCTGTGCAGCGCCTCAAAATTCCCCTCGGCGCCAAGCCAGATAACTTTGATGTAGGCAGGCTTCGGGAACACGCCCACTCCTTTTATCCTTGCTTCAAACGGCTTGCAGTTGACCTGCGACAGGGCGGATGCAATTGGTTCGACCCTGTCTTCCGGGATATCCCCCAGGAATTTCAAGGTTATATGCACCTGTTTTGGCTCTACGAGTTTGATGCCAGGCGTGTCCAGCATGGACTCTATCCTTAATATTTCAGGCACGAATCTTTCCGGCAACTCCACTGCTATGAACGTGCGAATCATGTTATAGTTAAAGTCTTATGACCTTAAAAAATTGTCTGATTCGATAACTTAATAATAAACAGAGCATTGTAAGGAACAAAGGTGCAAATGACATGAAAAGAGACCTGATGGATATACTGTGCTGCCCGATGTGCAAAGGCGACCTCGTGCTTGAAGTTACGGAAGAGAACGAGAAAGAAATCGTGAAGGGAACACTTTACTGCGGGAAGTGCAAGGAGTATTATCCAATAGACGACGGCATACCCAATATGCTGCCGCCGGAGTTGCGGGAATAACTGCTCATCGTTGCAATGATTTCAGATTACGAAGATATCGCAGAATACATTCTTAAGAACTACCGGAACAGGGTGGTGGAAATCGGAGTGGGCAGCCTTCCTCATGTTGCCCTGTTATTAAAAGATAAACTGGACGTGGTCGTGACCGATGTCAATGAACAGAAATATTCTGGCGTCAGGTTTTGCAGGGACGATATATTCGCGCCAGACATGGGGATATATAAAAACGCATCTCTCCTATATTCAATAAGACCGCCAATCGACCTTCAGGATGCGATAGCAAAGGTAGCTAAAGAAGTCGGGGCTGATTTGCTTATAAGACCTTTCGGGAATGAAAAGGCAGACCTGGGAAGGTATTACAGGGAATACGAACTGGTGAATTATAAGAAAGCGAGGTTTTACCTGTACAGGTATTAGGTGCAATTCTCATGACGGTTTTTACTGCCTCTTCCTGACCTTAAAAATGTATATAACCAAAATTAATGCGACACCTGCTATCAAAAGACTCATATCCCTTATCTTCGATGCAATCTCTGTCACTGGTTTTGTAATATTCTCACCTGTTGAAGTAACATTTGTTGCATTTACCTGTGGTTGAGCTGCCATAGAAGTATTACGTGTCAGATTCAGGGTAATTTCACCCCTATCCCCGGATATTTCGCTGAAAAATCCCGTAATCCCGGTTCGCGCGCCGATATTTTTAGTAACATTATTCATGCCGCTGATATTAGTAACATCGATGCCTTCAGGCAGGATTATTTCAACAGGTGATTTTGCCTGTCCCAAAAACCAGATACTGCTTGCATTAAAAATACTGTCCTTCCACCTGTATGTGACACGGTACTTATTCACAATAGTATCTTCAATATGTGTTTTCCCGATAATTCCTGGCGATAGCGATGAATCCACATCAACCACTTCAATCCCGTTATTCCCGTTAGTAGTCCCCGTATTTAAATACGGGGTCTCCGGGGTCTCGAGGGTCTTTATCCTGACATCAAATTCATTGTCAATCGCACTTCTAAGTTTTTTGCGCATCTCCTTATCGGTATTAAGAAGTTCCCATGCATTAATAAAACTGTCATTATTACCGAACACTGAATCGATATCGATTCTGTATGCTATCGCATCTGCTCCTGTAAAAGTCTCGGTATAACCCCAGGTCATGTTATATTCGCCAACTGTAATATTATTAACCCATAAGCGCTCGGCTGAGCCGGCCCCGGCAGTCAGGGCTATGAGGACAATAGCTATGAGAATCCTCATCTGGTTATTACCTCGCATCCATCCTCCGTAACGATTATGGTATGTTCCGCCTGTGAGATGAGCCCGCCATTGATTTCTTTAAGTATTGGATAAGACTGGACAACACCTGCTTTGACCAATTGAATCATCGCAAAATCGACATGCTCCCCGAGCCATCTTTTCGCAAACGGCAGCGTCTTATACTTACCTATTTCCTGCAATAATGCCCTTGCTGCAGGGTGGCGCACAGGTCTATCAGAGACAATGTGGTATATTTCGGCATTTCCTGCATCGTGTATCTTTCCCGCGCCATTGGTTGCAAATGGTTCAATCGCAACTATATCCCCTTCTTCAAGCACCACGCCGTGCGGCATTCGTTTATTGGGAATGGATGGCGGAGCGTGCTGTATATATTGTGCAAGCCCATGCCCTGTGAGATTGATAATGGGTTTAAAACCGAATGAACTGATTGTATCCTCAATTACCCCGCCTATGTCAGAAGTGTTCACGCCTGCATGGATTAATTTGAGCGCCTCGTCAAGCGCTGATTCTGCGGCTTTAACAAGCTTCGGATTGCCTGAAAGGTCAACCGTTACTGCGGTATCTGCAATGTATCCGTCGATATGAACACCGATGTCAAGCTTCACCATATCCTTGCCGAAAACAGCCGCGTCATTGAAAGACGGGGTTGAATGCGCTGCTTCATCGTTTCGCGATATGTTCACAGGGAACGCAGGCTCTCCGCCTTTTTCTCTTATGAGGTTCTCGGTGAATTCGGCAACCGAAAGCAGGGTCGCGCCCGGAGTTACTTTAGTAACAGCTTCCGCTCTTACCAGGGACAGGATTTTTCCAGCCTGTCGGTATTTCTCGATTATCTCGTCAGTATTTTTCATCCGAGCACCAGATTCTTTTCAAACATAGTTAAATTCTTGCATCCGCTTCGGGTCACCACAACGACGTCTTCAAGGCGAACACCGCCTATTTTCCTGTAATAAAGACCGGGTTCAACAGTGACTACAGCTCCGGCTTTTAATTCCTTTCCGTTTTCGCTCAGGCTCGGACCTTCATGTATATCAAGCCCCACGCCATGTCCTGTTGAATGTATGAAACCCTCAGTGAACTCGCCGCTCTTGCCTCTTGCAGTTTCGTATCCTTTATCCTCTATAATATCGCACACGATATTGTGAATATCGCTTCCGCTGACCCCTGCTTTTATTTTTTTTATAGCGGCAGCCTGTGAATCCCTGACTGCCGAGTACATATCAAGAAGCTCCCCGGAAGGTTTCCCGCGCATCACAGTCCTTGTCATGTCAGAAAAGTACCTCTCTTTTTTTGAGCGCGGAACCATGTCGATAACAATAGGTTCATTCGCAAGCAGTTCGCCTTCTCCATGCCAGTGGGGGTCTGCGCTGCCTTTACCGCATGCGAGAATAATATCTGCCGCCTCGAAGCCGTTTGAAAGAAGCGACTTCTCGATTATTGCCCTTACATCTTCTGTTTTAAGAGGCGCGCCGTCATGCCAGAGCACACCGCGTTTTATTGATGCGTTTTTTATAGCTCTGATGCCATCTGCCAGCGCCTGCTCGCCCGCTCTCTGTGCCTTCACGATGGCTTTGATTTCAGTTTGTGTTTTTACCTCGCGCAATTCCCGAAAAGGGCTTTTTATCGGGATAATGTCAAAATCTTTGTTTCTTAAACAATCCGCAAGTTGCACCGGGAAATTATACGGCACAGCGATTCGCTTTACGTCTTCAGAGCGCAGGAATTCGATAATCATCTCGCAGTATGCGGTATCCGCATCCTTGTGCTTTTTCAGCTTTTCCATTATGCTGTATTTGGACGTGGGAAGCACTTCTTTGACTTTTGATTCTTTTCTTGCCCTGCCCAGTTCCATATCAGAGACGAGAAGCTTCTCGATTTTTGAGTTAAAATACAAGAAAGAATCGTGAGCTAAAAAACCTGTGGCGTAGTACATATCCGCATTATGCGCGCTTTCGCTCACCATCAGGAAGGCATTGGCTTCGGATTCTGGAAGATTCAGTTTCATTCAATTCCAAGAGGTTAATGATTATACATATTACCTTCGGATTAAATCCAGATTGTTGCGTATCGAGCCAGAAACATCGCCGCCAGCGCAGCATACGGAACAGCAATATTATCATTTCTATTAACCGCGCCCGCCAGCATCCCGAAAGCGCTCCCCACGAGCGCTATCCCGCCTGCGAAATAAAAGCCGGTCAATGATGCTGCAACAAATCCTGATAGCGTGCCTTCCCAGGACTTGTTCTTGTTAAATGAAAACCTGTGCCGCCCGTATCTTCTCCCGATGACGCCTGCAAAACCGTCCCCGGCTGCCAGAATCGCTATAGCTGCAAAGCATATCTTTTCATCGATGAAAAACGAAAGGTAAAGAAGTGATAATACTGAAATGAAATACGATAAAGGCTCAATGGAAAAACCTTTCAATTCATTTTCCCTGTAAACAAGGGAAAGAACCGCCTCCGGAATTTTTTGCTTAAAAGCTTCTATTATTAGAAAAATAACAAAACCCGATAATACCAGAGCTATTGTTTGACTTTTTCCAATTTCATCGGAAATTACCGGTATTAAGACGCCGCCGATGTGGATTATCTTTCGAATCTGCATGATACTAATATGACATTTATTACGTATTAAATCCAGTTAAATCTTGAACCATTTAATAACAGTTTCCCTCGATGCCTCAAATCCCCCGTCAAGATAAATTGCACCGATCAATGCTTCAAGCGTTTCAGCGAGAACGTATGGTTCCTCGTGTGCTTTTTGTTTTTTCTCGCCTTTACCAAATCGGATGGAAGTTCCTATGCCCAAATTACGACTTATTTCCGCCAGTCCTTCTTCTCTTTCAAGTTTCTTTTTATTATTAGTTATCTCGTCTCTTGTTTTACATCCGCTCTTCGTTATCAATAAATCGACCAGAACTGTTTTCAATACCGCGTCACCAAGAGTCCGGAATATTTCCTGGTCTTCACATTCCTGATTTTGCTGTTTCAATTCGAGAGCATAGGCTTTTCTTGTGAGGGCGCGAGCTAACAGGTTTTTGTTGGAAAACGTATAGCCTATCGTCTCTTCAATTGTCATTGGATTCACCGCAAAAACACAGGGAAACTTCTCTTTAACCCGATTTTTTTATCCTTGTCACCGCAAGCCTGATGTCTTCTTCCTTAACAGTTGTCCTTTTCGCATGTTTTGCCAGAGTTATGGCTTCGCGGGAAACTTCAATTCCATAATCCTCAAGGACTTTTGCAAGCTCAACACCCGCGTCTTCACTAACCCTGTCCGCTCCTGCTTTTCTGATAATGCGCTCAACCGGCGCAAGCGGGAGTATTGGAGGAACCTGTACAGCCATTTATTTTCACCTGTGATTAATATTTATCATGGATTTAATTGGGAATAACTGTATATAAGTATTTTGGATTGTTAGCTGTGAATTTGGAATCCGGAATCGAAAACTATTTTTATGTTGAGCATAATTATAGACTGCTATTATTTTAGGATAGCTTTTATATAAATCATTATAATCATTAAAATCATGGATGTGAAACATATTGTTCGAAGA
>JBAQYK010000225.1:0-5520 GCA_049299995.1 Candidatus Methanoperedens sp. | reverse complement strand
TCTCTCATGTTGCCTATGTGGATAGGGCCTGAAGGTGTGATGCCTGAGGCTACTGTGTGCTTTTTTTCACGTTCAAGTACATTTTCTGCTATAACGTCTGCCCAGTGTATTGTTTCGTCCATTGTCCCCTAAAATTGCATATGAGATATTAAAAGATACTCTTATCGTTTACCAGTCCAATTCTGCGAATATGGCGCGCATAGCAGTTGGAGGGACTTTTGACCCGCTTCATGACGGTCATAAGGCGCTTTTGATGAAAGCCTGCGAACTCAGCCGCGGCGGTGAGCTGCTTGTCGGGATTACATCTGACGATATGGTTAAAAACAAGGTTCATGATGTGGTTGATTATCGTTCACGTTATAATGAAGTCATGGGATTTATCATTGCGCAGGGAATCAGTCCTGTAATTGCCAGGCTGGATGACCCGTTTGGTCCTACTATAAGTGAGGATTTTGATTTTATTGTTGTCTCTCCTGAAACGCATCCTGTCGCGCTGAAAATAAACAGGATTCGCAGGGAGAAAGGCTTGAGGCTGATTGACATCGTGCTCGTGGATTATGTTCTTGCAGATGACGGTTTGCCCATATCCAGCACCAGAATCAAAAGAGGGGAGATAGACAGGCACGGCAGGGTGTTGAAAAAGAAAGCTGCATAGAGCATGAGCGATAACTATATCTAAAATTACTTTTAACTTTATCATGAGAGAGGGATAGTGCAGAGTATAATCCCAATCTCGATGTGAAGGGAGGAAAATATGCCAAAAGTAGTGGTTGTATATCTCAGTACGTCCGGTAACACAAAAGCGATGGCTGATGCGATTGTTGAAGGCGCAGCTTCAAGAAACGTAGACGCAGTCGCCATGAATTTCCACGAAGCAAAAATTGAAGACTTAAAATCCGCCGACGCCATTGCGCTTGGTTCATCGACTTTCTATTACAAGATGCTGCCCCCGATGGAGAAGTTCATTGATAGCCTGGGGAAAGCAAACGCAAAGGGTAAAGTAGGAGCGGCTTTCGGTTCATACGGGTGGAGCGGTGAGGCGCCTGTAATGATTGCAGAAAAGATGCGTGCGCTTGGCATGGATGTAATAGATCCGGTATTACGTATTCAATATCAACCTGTTGAAAAAGATCTTGAAGAGTGCAAGAGACTGGGAAAAGATATCGCTAATAAAGTGAAAACGAAATATACCAAGCCGGGAAGCAATCCAAAGCCTGAACATGCATCTATCAGCCCGCATGAAGTCAAAATGGGTGAGGGAGGTCACTGAGAGAGATGCATCGACGCGGTGCATTCACAATGAAAAACTTTATGAAAGTTTTATCAAAAACCTTTGAGAAAGGTTTATCAAACGACGGGTATGGCGCCCCATACCCGGACACGCCCTCCCGAGGCGTGACTCGGGAAGGGTATGCTTCGCATACCCTATACCGCATAAAGCGAGGTGTCGCTTTATGATGGCGCATTTCAGGAAGATTTGTATTAAGTAATAACTATAGTAGAACTGATGTGGAGCATAATACAGGAAAAATTCAAGAACCATCCAGCCCAGGAAAAAGTCATCCGGATGCTACTGGAAAGAGGTTTCCAGATAAATGAGCAGGGCAGGGTGGTTTCAGGCAGCATTGAGATACCTCATACCCAGATAGCGAACGATATCGGGGTGGATAGGCGCGTGGTTGATGCGACATGTGAAACGATTGCAAAGGATACGCAGCTTGTGGCTATATTCCAGAATATCAGGACAATGCCTTTCCTGCGTGAGGTCGCGCCTCTCCTCGGTCTTGGCGTAATAGTTATCGCGCCTGATAATGCCGCGCGAAAAGGGCTGCTTGGCGCAGTTGCAACAGCGGTGGCTGAGCATGGGATTACTATCAGGCAGGCGGTTTCGGATGACCCGTATTTGACAGAGAATCCCCGGCTTACCATAATCACTGAAGGCAAGGTGAGCGGTGAGCTTGTGAATACTCTTACTAAAATAAAAGGTGTAAAAAGCGTTACTGTTTATTGATTCATATTTCAGCTAATAATACATACGAGTATAACAGGGGATAATCTCGTATATTCATAAAAACGGTATATACAGGCATCGTACATCGTATGGGGTTTGTGACTGCAAACATCAGGCGTTTCTCATGATCTCAAAGGCGATAGTACGGAGAAACTCTTCAAACATCCTCAAGCAGCGTAAACCCATAAAACACCCTTTTTCCAAACTCATCCACGCCCTCAAGGTCATCCCGCTCTATCGCCACCCCGTTAGGGGCAATCAAAGTCCCGTCCACTTTTGAGGTTTCATGCATTATTATGGAATCAGCCTGGACTTTACCCAGTACCCTGCAGTTCCTCTCAATATTCACTTTTCCCTTTGTCGTGACAAGATTCCCATGTATGATACAGTCTCGCCCGATTGTAATATCCCCGGTTGTGCGGATGCTGCCGAACAATGTCACATGTTTCCCCATATGCATATACCGCGCGCGGATATTCCCAAGCAGTCGGCAGTAGTTCCCGATTATGGCGCGCGATGTGGTCTTAATCGCTTCAAGGTCTATCTTTGTCTTATCCGGTATCGACATGACCTTATTTTCAGATTCATCCTCCGGGAAAAGTTCGGCAAGCGCTTTTTCAACCTCCTCTTCACTGCCAAAGCGTAAAAGCGCCATCAAATAGAGGAATATGAACATGACGAAAGGGAGCGGATTGCGCACCACAAGCCAGCCTTTGACATCATAACCCCCGTCGATTTTCACATTATTTCCCACATCAAGGTTGCCAGCCGCGAAGAGTTTTCCTGAAATCCTGACAAATTCCCCAAGATACGCATCCGTCTTTGTCCGAACGTCGCCTGTTATCTCAGACCACATATCTATCCTGACATCGTCCTGTGAAATTATGTTCCCGCTTATTTTCACATGCTCCCCCGCGATTACAGTGCTGGCTATCAACCCGTAAGAGAGTTCTGCGTAATTCCCCACAAGAACATCGCCGTGAACCACGATGGAGTGCTCTTCCATTACTGTATAATCCGGTATTATCAAACCTTTAAGTTCAGGTATAGCGAAGCCTCCATCCCTTTATAGTTGCAGGGGATGATAAATATTAATATTAACGAAACCGATTTAGCTACCATGTGCGAACTCAAAATAATCCTCAAAGGAAAAACCATAATGGAAGATGTGGTACGCATAACAGCGGATAAAGATTCTATCAAGCTCCAGAGCATGCTTGGCGAATCTAAAACAATTAAGGGAAGAATTGTTGATATTAATTTGACAAAACAGGAAGCTATAATAGAAGGTTGAATAATTTGGCATCGGGAGAATAACAGATGAAGGCAAAGGTTGCAATAAATGGCTATGGAACTATAGGAAAACGCGTGGCGGATGCCGTGGCTGCCCAGGACGACATGGAGGTCGTGGGCGTTGTAAAGACAAGACCAAGTTTTGAGGCGCGAATCGCGCTTGAGAAGGGTTTTGCGCTTTATACTGCTGCAAAAGAAAATATTGAGGAGTTTAAGAAATCAAAAATTGAGGTCAGCGGAACTCTTGAAGAATTGCTTGACAAAGCGGATATCGTGATTGACGCAACACCCGGCGATACGGGCGAGGAGTACAAGAAACTCTATGAAAAACATGGAGTTAAAGGAATCTGGCAGGGCGGGGAAGAACACGAATTAACCGGATTTTCATTCAATTCGGAGGCTAATTACCATGACGCCCTTGGCAGGGATTTTGCCAGGGTGGTCTCATGCAATACCACAGGACTTGTGAGAGTGTTGTATGCACTTGATAATGCATTTGGCGTCAGGAAAGCAAGGGTTACATTGATGAGACGCGCAGCCGACCCCAACGATATAAAAACCGGTCCCATAAACGCGCTTATTCCCGACCCCATCAAACTGCCGTCTCATCACGGTCCTGATGTTAACTCGATTCTTCCGGATATTGATATAACAACAATGGCTGTAAAGACCTCAACAACCCTCATGCATCTTCATGCGCTGAATATCGAATTAAAAAAGGTTTGCAGTGAAGACGATGTCATCAAAGTCTTTGAAAAAAGACCTAGAATAAGGCTTGTGAGCAGCAAGGACAGGATAAAATCAACTGCCGAAGCGATGGAATTGGCAAAAGATCTGGGAAGACCCAGGGGGGACATGTGGGAGAACGTTGTATGGAAGGACTCGATTGCCATTAATAAAGGAGAATTGTACTTCTTCCAGGCGATACACCAGGAATCGGATGTTGTGCCTGAGAACGTGGATGCCATCAGGGCGATGCTTGAGATGGAGAAGGACGGGGCAAGCTCGATAAAGAAGACGAATAAGGCGCTCGGGATTTAAAACCACTTATCCAGCGTCTGCTGCCCCTCATCCGATGCTTCAAGCAGGCGCTCCACGGCTTTTGTTACCCGCTCTTTTGAGAAATCATGCCCTTCGCATAGGAACTTTATTATCGCTGCCGAATCGGGTTTTTTCCACTTAAGTTCATACTCCCGGGTCACATCGGGAGCGAGGAACAAAGCTTTTATTTCTGCAAGATTTTTTATCTCCGCGTTTAACTCACCGAGCACTCCCTCGATGCTCCCCTGTTTTTTTATTAATTTCAGGGCTTTTTTCGGACCTATTCCTTTAATGCCTTCGTTATAATCCGTTCCCACAAGAAGCGCAATATCAATAAGTTGTTCCCTTGAAATCCCAAGTTTGAGAAGACCGGGTTCAAGTTCAATAGCCTCAGGTTTCACATCAACATACACGCTTTTCCCGGGAAGCTTTCTTTTGCCTGTAACCGCAAGATTCCTGACCATAACGGATGCGCCAAACAGAAGCGCATCGTAATCCTGCGAACCTGCAGCATAAGCTTTTTTCTCCTTTACCATGAACGCTGCCTGCGCCTCGCCTTCAGACGGCGCCTGGACTACGGGGACTCCCATGAATCCCAGCAGGCTTTTGGCGTCTTCAATCATATTCCCGCCAATACGGGATGACGCCTGGGCATGTTTGAACGCCTCCTCCTCATCGCCCATTGCTTTTGCCTCATCCCATTTTTCTTTTGCTTCCGTACGTATTTTTTTGCGCTCGTCAATGGTAGCGTTCTTGAAGGCTGGCGGCGCCCCGTCAAAAACAAAAACCGGCTTGATGCCAGCCTCAACGAGATTGGTAGTCCTGTATAAAAAACCTGAAAGATGGGATGTTATCCCGCCGTGGGAATCAATGAGCGGCGTGCCGTCACGCTGGCGGATTATACTCAGGAACTGGTAAAGGGTATTGTAGGCATCGATGGCTATTATTTTCCCTTTCAGCTCTGAAAGTTCTATTTCTTTCCTATCGAAGAGGTCTCCAAGGTCAACCCCCATATTACCTCAATCATACCTCATTGCTCAATCTGACATCTATTACAGAATCGTTATCCGCCTCAATGCCTTTCACGGTCAATAGATTGCCTTTCAGATTGATTAATTCAGCACTTGAGACTTTGACCTGGTGCTTGTCTTTGGATTCGCCGTTCTTATGTATAA
>JBAQYK010000224.1:0-6936 GCA_049299995.1 Candidatus Methanoperedens sp. | reverse complement strand
TCGTATCTGAGCGAGCTTGAGCAGATTTTACATTACTAAACTGTTTCTTATCTCCAAGAATAACAATTTTTTTTGCGCGTAATAAAGCTGGAAACGCTTGAGCTATACTAACTTGTGAGGCTTCATCAATGATAACCAAATCAAATATTTCTGGCTCTAATGGAATGTATTCAGCATAATCCCTGATACCTGCTAATATACAAGGGAAGGCATTCTTAAGCTTTACAAACTCTTCCTTTGGAAATTTTTGCTTATTTTTTATTATATCTCTTAATTTATTTGCTGTATTCTTATTATGCTCATAAAAATTAATTAATGTTCCATCTAACAGATAGGTCATTTGTGCTGTAACTAAATCTTCGATAGATTTCTTTTGATCAATATAATTTAATATCGGAATATTGTTAAAATTCTTTGAGATTTTTTGTTTAATATTTATATATCGAATTAAACTATTGAATTCTCCATCAGTCAGTTTCATTAAATTATTATTTTGAAATGTTTCCAACGAAGATATATCTAATTTTATTTTTCCTAAAGTTATAGGATACTTTTCTAAACTATTTTTCAGGAATTCAATATCCTCACAGAATTTAATTATCTCTTGAAGTGAAATGCTAATGCTTTCGTTTTGCAATAATTGATGAGTAACATAAAGATAGTCAAATTTTAAACGATTATAAGATTGTTTCTTAAAGTTATTTGCAGAATTATATATATCATAAATCGTTCTTAACTCGGTTAAGTTCTGATGTGGTATATTAAATTTCGAATGCAAAAATGTGTTTTTGAAATTTGTATCCAACTTTCTTATTTTATCCCCTTTTAAGAAATATCCAAAAATCCAGTTTTTTGAATTTTCATACCCTTTTATGAATTCATCTAATCTATCTATTTGATCATCAGAAAAACTACTAAAATTATTGATTAATTCAATTTTTTCTCCATAAGAATCCTTTAATTTCTGAATATCAGTTAATAGTGATGGTAAAGCATTTTTAAGCGGGAGAATTTCTTGAAAACTTGTTAAAACATCAAAATCATCAACTGAAAAATTAAACGCTCTAAAAATCTCATGGTAATAATCTATATTTCTACGGCAATTAATCAAATTATCTTTAAAATTTTTTAGAATTTTGCGGATTTCCTCAAGTTCTATTGAAGATTCGGGAATTTTTAAAACTTCTTCAATATCTACTACATGTTCATGCTTTTCATAATAGGTTTCCAATTTGATTAGCTCGTAAATTTCTTCGATATTAATTTCTTTATATAAAAGAATTTCAGCTTCCAAATCTTCTTTTAGAGAATTTTTAGACTTTTCAATGTTTTGTTCAAGTGCTTGGTAATCTTTTTTGATTGCTCGATAGTGAATTTTTATATTGTCTAATGATTTTGTTGATAATATCTGATTATATGTGTTCCCTGTTTTACCTAAACGAAGTATTGGATTCTGGAAATTTTTATCATGCCTGACCTTATTCATTGTTTCAGTTATTTTGTCTTCGACTACATCCAAAGCTTCTTTTTTATCTGATAAGACCAGCACCGATTGGTTTTTTAAGATTGCATCAAAGACAATAGCAGTAATAGTATGGCTTTTGCCTGTTCCTGGCGGTCCCTCAACAGTAATATAGTTACAATTTTCTTTTTTAATGGCTGACAGAATTTGGAGTTGTTCACTGTTGAGCGGAATGGGACTCAAGCTAATCAACTTATCACTTGGGCACATATTATCCCATTCTTCTTCAACCATTGGATTAAATGGCAAAGGTTCTTTATGGATAAAATCCTCAATCAATTTATTAAAAGCATTAGCCAGTGTGTTATCTTCAGAATCCAAAAGTTGCAGTATTTCCTCATAATCATTTATAAGTGCTTCATCCGATTTATCAAATATACATATGTAACAAGAATTAGATATTTTAATCCATAAATTTTTTGAGACTTGCAGGTCAGGATTATTCATATCGATATTTTTATCAAGTTCAAATAAATTGATAATTTCACCAATAATGGTATTTATAATAATCAAAAAATCATTTTCGTGTTGCGCGAGGTAAATTATTCTATCAGAGATGGTTTTTAAACTACCTTTTTTGCTTTTTTCCTGATTATATTCCTGGGTGATATATTCTAAAGCTTTTTTATTAATATAAACCTGCGAGCCAAAATTGATAAACAAATTATCATTTTGCACTTCGACATTAAATGGAATGTAAAAAACTGGATATTTTGATTTTTTGAATGTAATATCAAAAAAATAAAGATAAAATTCTTGTTTATCCAAAATATTTCTATTTCTCTCCATTTCAAAAACTTCAGCAAATAAATCTATGGCTTTATAATTTTCAAAAAATGCAACTATGCTATTTTTTATATCTTTAATATCTAAGACTGTTTTTAGTTGCTTAATTACATCAACTTTTTCTTTATCTTTAGAGATTAATAATTTCAATATTTCTGATATTTTATTATCTATTATTTTGACTAAAACTGATGTTAGCTCCTCTTCCATTAAGTAAATACTGCTTTCGTCCCCTAAACTTAAATTTTCTAATGGTTGCTTGAGATTTTCTATAAATGGTAGAACTAAATCATCCTTAATAATTTTAGATACTTCTTCTAAAGAAACTGATAGGGCTTTCTCATATTGTTTTTGATATAAAACAGATGCTTTTTCAATTTTGTCGCTGGCTTCATTGACAATTTTATTGATTTGTTTTGTTGATATTTGATCCGTCTGGATTTTAATTATATCTAAAAGTTGGTTTCTGGGAATATTTATTTTATAAACACTTTTTTGGATTTTGTTTAAAATTTCTTTATTGAATCCGTGATTGATTGACTTCCAGACGAGGTTATTGAAATCTGGATATTTATTTGTATTTAAACCAATAAGGAGATTGTCTTCATTGCGATGCTTGATGCTTCTTTTTGGGTTTTTTCTTTTATGGAAATCGGTTTCAAGAAAATCCACATAATATTTAGTAAGTTCTTTAATAAAATACTTCTGTTCATCATCATTTTTATTAATAGGCATAAATTGGACCAATCTGTAATCAGCAGTTCCCTGTTTTTTTAAACAACTCCTCTACTTATATATTTTTTGAAAGCGCCGTGAAAGTGTATTTTGCATTAAAGATATTATTATATTGGTTATGAGAAACAGGTTATAGCTATTGGACAGAACACAGATTGCACGGATGACACTGATACGCACGGATTAGAATTATCCGTGTAAATCCGTCAAATCCGTGTCATCAGTGTTCAATCGTTATTGTCTAACACCAAACTTATTTACAGCCTCGTTTAACCTGTGGTCTATCGGCAGATTCAGTAACTATGTTAGAAGTGAAGATATGTTGAATGGCTTGAAAATCTTTTCGGCATCCTTTGAAACATGAGCCCATCTGTATATTAGCGCGCCTAAAAACTGTTTGCCATCCCGCCTCCAACAAACCCATAAAAAACAATAAGCCAAGGCCCAGAGTCGAACTGGATTGGAATCGCTCTGCAGGCGATTGCGTAGCCGTTCCGCCACCTTGGCATTGGAAAGCAAGGCTACATACACATGATATATAATAAGGTTTTTGTGAAAATCGTTTTTGGTAAAAACCAAACAAAATATATTCTATTAAAATTATATTATCACTTTCAGAAACACTTATATAGAATTACAAACAATGAGAACGCCTCGTACAAGCGTGTATTTGTACAGATTACAAAGTAAAATTTTAACGGAGGCTTATTATGGCAGGACAATTAGCAGGACAGCCCATCTTCATTTTAAGAGAGGGCAGTCAGAGAACAAAAGGAAGAGAAGCGCAAAACAACAACATTATGGCTGCAAAGGCAGTAGCAGCAGCCGTCAGGACAACCCTCGGACCAAAAGGCATGGATAAAATGCTCGTGGACTCGCTGGGAGACATTGTAATCACAAACGATGGTGCGACCATCCTTAAGGAAATGGATATCGAACACCCCGCCGCAAAGATGATAGTTGAGGTCGCAAAGACCCAGGACGACGAGGTCGGAGACGGCACAACCACAGCAGCGGTTCTTGCAGGCGAGTTCCTGAAAAACGCAGAAGAACTCCTTGAAGCAGGCGTGCATCCAACAGTTATCGCAAGCGGATACAGGCTTGCATCAATAAAAGCCAGGGAAATCCTTCAAACCCTCGCGAAACCTGTCACCGTGAACGACAGGGAATTATTGTTAAAAATTGCAGCCACTGCCATAACAGGAAAAGGAGCAGAGGCATCCAAGGATGTTTTCGCCAACCTGACAGTAAATGCCGTACTGGCAGTAGTTGATACCGAAAACGGTAAAAAGACAGTGGATGTCGAGGACATCAAAGTCGAGAAGAAAGTGGGCGGAAGCGTTGAAGAATCAGTATTGATCGAAGGTATGGTAATAGACAAGGAAAGAGTCCATACCAACATGCCAAAGAAAGTCACGGACGCAAAAATACTCCTTATCAATGAAGCCCTTGAAATCAAGAAGACAGAAGTGGACGCTGAAATCTCAATCAAATCACCAGACCAGCTCCAGTTGTTCCTTGACCAGGAAGAACAGATGATACATGACATGGTCAATAAAGTGATTGCCAGCGGCGCAAATGTGCTTTTTGTGCAAAAAGGCATCGATGATATCGCACAGCATTATCTCGCCAAAGCCGGAATTTATGCGGCAAGGCGTGTAAAGAAGAGCGACATGGACAAACTTGCGCGCGCAACAGGCGCAAAGGTACTTACAAGCCTGAAGGAAATCAATGACTCCGACCTTGGAAAAGCAGGTCTTGTTGAAGAGAAGAAGATTGGCGACGAAGCCATGACGTATGTTACAGAATGCCACAACCCCAAGGCAGTCTCAATTATCCTCCGCGGCGGAACAGAACATGTCGTGGACGAGGCTGAACGCGCGCTGCATGATGCGCTGCGCGTCGTGGGCGTTGCAATCGAGGATGAAACACTCGTAGCAGGCGGCGGCTCACCAGAGGTCGAGCTGGCTCTCAGGCTTCGCGAATACTCTGCCACATTGAAAGGCAGGGAACAGCTTGCAGTTGCCAAATTTGCCGAGGCGCTTGAAGTTATCCCGAGAACACTTGCAGAGAATGCGGGTCTTGACCCCATCGACAAGCTCGTAGAGATGAGAAGCCAGCATGAGAAGGGCAACAAAACAGCGGGTTTGAACGTGTTCACAGGCAAAGTCGTGGACATGTGGAAAGAAGGCGTTGTTGAGCCGCTCCGCGTGAAAACGCAGGCTATCAGTTCAGGCACGGAAGCAGCCACCATGATTCTGCGCATTGACGATGTGCTCTCCAGCAAATCCGCGCCAGGCGGAGGTATGCCACCGGGTGGAGGAATGCCACCAGGCATGGGCGGAATGGATTAAAGGCGCCAGAGTTGCGCCTCTGGAGGGCGCACACACGTATGCCCTGCGGGGCATACGTGGATTCTGCTCAGGATTTTTGATGGATATTCTTGATACTTCAAAACATACAAAAGAAGAATCAGTCAGGATTCTCTCAGAAGAACTTGAAAAATATCCTATTTTAATATTGACTGGACCGCAGGGAGGAGGAAAAACAACCCTTGCTATCCAGATGCTCAACGATAATGTTGGGGCTTATTTTGAAGGAAGGGCGCGCGCAGCCCAGCCAGTTGTACTTATCAGGAAAGATGTTGTTGAGAAAATGAAAGGGGAACTGTATGAGAAAAGAAAGCTCCCCATCTTTGAAGGCGATGAGCCAGTCTATGTCGAGGTTTCGGTATATGACCAGGTTAAATCACTGGTCGAGAACATATTCGATGTGATGGAACTCGGGGAACCGGAACTGATAAGGCAGATGACCTTAGTGACCAAGAAAATGGGTGTGGTTCCAAAGGCGATCGAACTTGTGGCAAGCGATGAGGAGCTTGTAAAAAGAAGGCTTGCAAGGCATCTTGATGCAAAGGAACGACTTACCACGCTCGTTGAAAAAGAGAAAAAGTATGGTATAGAGTCAAACCTGTGGGGAATCCAGGGGGCAAAAATAACTGATATCGTTAACCGTGATGGCGTGGCGGATTATGATGAAGACCAGATTTCAAGGACTATCAAGGATTTTGACAGGATTATTCCTACAAAGGGCATGACCCTTGAGGATTGCCTGCAAACGATGATTGAAATCTCAAATAATGAGAATAACGAGAGCGGTTTTCTTGTTCTTCACTCGGATGAAGGTGAAAAGATAATAAGCGACCTCGTAGTGGGAAAAGGCAGGAATTCCCTTATCGGCGTAACGCTTCTTGAGATATATGTGGGTTTTCGCCAGAACAGGGCTCTTTATCGCGCTTATAGACATGAAAAGGAAGGAAAAGTTGAGGTCATTCATTCATACACGCCAACACTCCAGGAAATGGAGTACATGGCAAATCCGTGGATGCCGCCTACAGCTACTGCAATCCCAATATTGTCCACGGCTGATGTTGCAGCGGCGGAAAGATTTGATATTACGGTGTCTGTGGTTGAGCCGGACGGCAAAGTGGAGTCGTCAAGCAAAAAAAGGAAGAAAGAACTGGAAGAGATTGTTTATGGTTTGGTTTCTTAGTTTAGTTCAAGTAAGGCATCTAACAGGATATTGTTGCAGCACTTTCATGACTTAATTTAGCCTCCTTTTTTAGTTTCCAATGGGATTGAAAATGTAAACGTGCTGCCTTCGCCATACTTACTCTCCACCATTATCGCGCCGCCATGAAGTTCCACAAGCTGCTTTGTAATCGCAAGCCCGATTCCCGAACCGCCGTATCTCCGGCTTGTTCCCATATCCACCTGCTGGAAAATCCTGAATAATTTCCCCATATCCTCTTCCTTAATCCCTATTCCCGTATCAGAGACCGAAAACTTCGCCATATCGCCCTCTTTTTTCGAAGTTACAATAACGGTCCCACC
>JBAQYK010000223.1:0-7148 GCA_049299995.1 Candidatus Methanoperedens sp. | reverse complement strand
CCCATAGGCTGTCCACGATGCCGTGAAGTATCTCGAAACCCATCCCGTCAGCAAGTTCCATCGTCTTCAGCAATATCTCTCTTCCGTATGCTGTTATGGATTCATGGCACTCTATTCTCCCGAAGCGCGCTTTGTTAAATCCCATGTACCCGAAGCTCGTAACAAGAAGCCATTTGAGTATATTCTGTTTCATCTCATACTCCTCCGCTCTCGACGGGCAATCATTGATGCGCTTCTTATAGGTCATTCTCCTCTCTATCAAGGGCTTGAGCACCCGCGGAATAAGTCCAATGTGCTGCTGGCAAATGTTGTAATGCGTAAACGGCACGCGCTCTTCTGAATCCGGGCAGCAGCCGCACAGCACCGTTTCGGGCGAGATGTTTTTTTTCACCATGATATTTGGGAAAAGTGATGCAAAGTCTATCTCAAAGGCGTTCTCATGCAGTCCTACCTTTGGTTCTATCACCAAAGCGCCTCTATCTGCTATGAGAAGTTCCTCTGCCGTCTTCCAGTATTCTGCAAGGTTGCGCTTCCAGGGCACCAGAGCGCCATCACGAAGAGCCTGATTTACCTGAAGTGCAGTCACTGCGCTGCCGGGACTCAAGCGTGATAGTTCCTGCAATGGTATCCCTGTTATGCGGGAAAGGTCGATTAACCCTAAAAGCCCGCCTTCCCTGAACGTGAAGGACGACCTGTCAAGATGCAGCCGTCCTGCAAGCAAGTATCCTTTAGGTTTGTAGAGTATCCTGCCGTAGCTGAAATACGACTTACCCATGCCTTCTGGATGAACATCTTTATCCCTGCCAAGCTGGAGATCAATATCATGCAAAGCTGCGCGGTGATGCAAATACGGCAGGTCAAAACTATCTCCGCGTTCCGTAAGTATCAGGTCAGGGTCGGCATGAGCAACCTCAACGTTAAGTTTATTGATAATCTCCGCTTCAGAACTTTCCTCGATCACGCTATTGCCAAAAGCAATCCTGCCGATGGGGTCGCCCATTGTAACGATCCCTTTAATCCTGCCCGGCGTTACCGAGAGTTCCATGCTTACAAGCTCGGGTATTTCATAGTCAAGTGCGTACTGGCTGTCATCAAGGACATCTCCCTGGAGTTTTGCCATGGGAAACAGGTTGTGTTCAAGCAGGTACTGCCTGACCGGGTCAAGGTCGATGTTATACAGGCTGCATCCCTTCGCCTCAAGCATTGAAGCAATCTCGTAAATTGAGTTTGATTCTATGGCAGCGGATATTACCTTTTCAGGTTCTTTGCCAAGCCATGTACTTTTTTCTTCAAAATGCGTATGTTTCACACCGGGCAGGCTGGCTATCAGGGACAAAAGTTCGGGTTTACTTGAAACGTATATCCTGGGATAATACACCTCACGCTCTGGTTTGCAGTCTGAGCCGTCTTTAATCCATCTTGTTATGGTGCTGTTCTCAGGATTGTACCTCACGTCCAGAAGGAACATTCGCTTTCGCCTCCCGCAGTGAATTGATTTCCTTCTGCTGCTCGATAAGAATAGACAGGAACATGGCGTCCATCGGGTCAAGGGTAGGCGCAACCGTGCATGACGAAGCATGCTTCCTTGCCTTGTTCATCAGGCTGTCGAATGCTGCCTTATCCTCCCCGCGCAGCGCTCTCCTGAATACCGAAAGCTCTGCTATTATCTCCTCAAGCAGGATGCGAAAGCTCGGCACTGTCCTGCCCATATAAATCACCTCCTGTAAAATCGGTAAATCTCATCTGACCAGGCGGTACTGGCATGTATTCGATCACATGCCCGTTGTCGAGTATTCTTATAAGCTTCTTTGCGGGGTGCTCTACGCGTATAACTCTATCAGCCCTGGATGCAAGCAGCCTGTCTCCATACCAGGACCCGCCGAAGCTCGTTATTACAGTTATTATGCCGGAAGAGATGGTAAGCAGTTTTAAACGTTCAAGCAGCGGCTCGAACAGTCTCCTGCCGTCTGAACCGGAAAACAGCGAGGGCAGATACGATATTGCTAGCACTGCGGGATTCCACTGCTCGACAGCGTCATGCAGTCCATGTATTATAGCTTCCATCTGGTACTCGGTAAAGGCGCGGGCGATATGGATGCGAGAGAGTACTTTCCTTGGCTCTGCGCCGAAGGACTTTGCTAACTTTGATAAAGCGTAAGGATTGAAACTGTTCCCGCCGTCCACAAATACAGCGTCCCTGTCAAAGGATATAACCGAGGCAGCGCACAGGCGGAATAAAACCTCCGGTATCAGACCTGAGGAGCCCTCAACCACGGTTATGCATGAAGGCTTAAAATCCCGAAGGTCAATACAGGGCAATACCGTTGGACTGCGGGAGCTAATGCAGTAAGACATATCGTTCACACCAGAGGGTGAATAACTGGATTGGACTTGCTATCTTAAAAGCAGTTGGAAAGCGGGGTGAAAGTATTCAAGATAGAACAAGTCAGATATTGGGCAAAATAATAGAAGCCACAATATTTGAAATGCGAGATTTCTGTCGTAAGACAATTTGGAGATAAAAAATGAAAAGAACAACGGATGAAGAAAAAGAATATTACTTACTCGTAAAAAAGGTGTTTCGTATATTAGCTCCTTTTTATGATATGGGGACTATACCCATCTCAGGGTTAAGAGATAAAGCTGTAGATTTTACTAATGCAGGAATTGGCTCAAAAATACTGGACGTCGCTACCGGAACAGGGAAACTGGCATTTGCATTTGCAAAAAGGGGTTATGATGTTACTGGAATTGACCTATCTGAAGCTATGCTCAAAGTAGCCAGCAAGAAAAATAAGTATGAAAATGCAAAATTTGCACTCGCTGATGCTACAAATCTGCCATTTAAGGATAAATGCTTTGATGTTTCTTGTGTATCCTTTGCTTTACATGATATGCCTTTGACCATAATAGAAAAAGCATTGAAAGAAATGGTCAGAGTTACTAAACCAAAAGGAATTACCGTAATCGTTGATTATGCTTTGCCCGAGAACAGGATTAGCAGATTTTTAATTTACCACTTTGTTAAGATTTATGAAAAAGAATACTATTCAAAATTTATAAAATCCGACCTTGAAGCATTACTCAGAAAATCAGGAATCGAGATAAAAGAAGAACTTCCAGTATTGCTTGGAACTGGAAGAATTATAAAAGGAATAAGGATGAAACCATGAAGATAAAGATTGTAACCGAAAGCATAGAAGCCTTCGCCGAGTTAAATGATACGAAGACAGCTTCCGCTGTATCTGGAGATCTGCCTTTTGAATCCATAGCGCACCGTTGGGGCGAGGAGATTTATTTTGATATACCGCTGGAGCTTGAGCTTGAAGATGGTAAAGAAGTGCTTGACGTGGGAGATATTGCCTACTGGCCGCCTGGCAAAAGTATGTGCATCTTCTTTGGTCCCACGCCTTCAAGCAAGGGCAGCGAGGTCAGGGCATACAGCGCAGTGAGCGTATTCGGCAGGGTAATAGGAGATGCAAGAGTTTTTAAGGCTGTGAAAGAAGGAGAGAGAATCAAAGTTGAAGCTGCAGACTGACCTGCAGCAATGCTGCTAATTGAGAAGAATCATTTTATACGCTTTGCAACTTTTTCCATGATAGTATGATCATCCCCGAACTTACAAATAGATTCGCAATGATTGCAGAGTTCGGAAAATAAAATGTACGATATTTTGATTGTTTCTTTGGCTGCAAGCGCTGGTCTTTTCAATTGTGCTATTATTGCCTTTTCTCTTTGTTCAGGAGCAACCAGGTAGAGCGATATCTTTTCTGAGCTTGGAAGTGTAAGCGCCAAATCGGTCAAGCGCAGAATACCAGAATATATCGATGTGCTTTTTTCCACTTCATAGGCACTCACAAGTTTGTTAGTGCCTTTTTCGAACCAGATCACATCAATAAGAGCAATAGTTTTTTTCACATCATCTTCAATTTTAATATTTGGAAATTCTGGTAAAGAGATGAATGAAAAATTTTCATTGTTATATGATTTTGTCCTGTCATTTGAAGCCACGATTACATCGTAATTGAGAGATTTTCCAATTTTCATGAGTAAATACTGGATTTTTGTGTGCGTATTCTCTTCTTCCATCTCAGCCTGGACTTCATCATGCCTTTTTTTCAGAAGTTCTTTTCTCTTTTTGTCATCTTTTTCTATTACAATCTCAGCATTTTCATCCAATACAATTTTCCCAACACCGATATCGAAAAGCAATCCTGAAATTGCCCCCATGTCCTTCGATAGCAGATTCCTGAATTTGTCATTTACCTGTAGAATGGTATCCCTCATTTCCAGATAATCATCCCAGGAACCCAGCTTTTTCTTTTCTTTGAATAATAAATTAAACCCATTTACCATGGCCGTGTTAAACGGCGGGATAATTGTCGGGTGGATAAAGTACAGGATGTTTGCCACCGATGGACCCAGCCCTTTAATATTTTGTTGTTTCAGTTTTATGATCTCTTTGATGATCTGTTCCTCTCTGTTGGCTTTAAGGCATGATTCCAGGAATTGGCCGAAAACTGATTTATTTATATCATTCTCATAAATGTCCGGGATCCTGAGCTTTGGTTTCCAATAAAATGGATGGGCTGCTCCTTCAAAAACTTGTTTTTGCTCAGTTATGGCAGTTAAGACCACTTCAAGCGAAGAACCCTTGAAATCAGTAGGGAAAATATGCTCTTTGATGTCTGTTATGACCTGTTCAACACCTCTACGAATTGCCCCAAAGGCTTTCAACCTTGCCTCATTGTTAATGAACCATGTGTTGTATACGCTTTCTGGATCCGCTTTATAAGTCTGTATTATGGACTGGATTCTTGTCTGGTCGATCATCTTAATCTAACACTCATTCATCATATTATTAAATCACACTATCTGATACAGCATTACCTTCACCCTGTATTCTCAAAGCTTTAAAGCTCCTATCACTTCTTCAATGCCCATATATTTCCTGTCAGGCAGCTTTTCAAGTAAAATTCTTGCATGGACATGCTCTTTTGCTGTCAAATCGAACACCTTCCAGCCCTGTTTTTCTATCAGTTCGCTCTTTGTTGCCGGGAATCTTGCGTCTTCTTCGATTACAGACTTCAATGATTCCAGTCCTTTAGTCTTTGTAACATTCGGGAATGCTCCGCTCTTTTGATATACCTTGAGCCTTGCCGCATCTTTATACATCCTTGCGCCGTGGAATGTGAGATATGCTTTTTTCAGATTTTTCTCTCCTATTTTTGTATCGATATCCAGCAGCTCTGCATCATCAAACTGATAGAGGTTCTGTTTTCCATGTCCGAACAGGCATGTGGTTTTTACGATTCCAGATACGTTGAGAGAATTGTTTAGGAATCCGGAAGGTGCATCCCAACATATAAGCTTTAAATACCGCATATAAAGGTGAGAATATGGTAAATACCACGGAACCAAAGAAGACTATAAAAATAGAAAATGTTGTTGCATCTACGGCTATTGGAGCAAAACTTGACCTTAATCAAGTCATCAGCGTTTTTGAAGGAGCAGAGTATAATAAAGAAAAATTCCCTGGTGTTGTTTACAGGACAAAATCCCCGAAAATCGCAGCGCTTATTTTCGGCAGTGGCAAGATCGTTTGTACAGGAGCAAAAAGTATTGCCGATGTAGGTGTAGGTCTTTCAAAAGTGTTTGATAAATTAAGAAAAATGGGTATCCATATCCTGGATAAGCCTGAAATTAAGATACAGAATATCGTTGCATCCGCAAATCTTGGAAGAGTGCTCAACCTCAATGCAGTTGCTATCGGTGTTGGGCTTGAGAATATTGAATATGAACCTGAGCAATTCCCCGGTCTTGTTTACAGGATGTCCAGCCCCAAAGTGGTCCTGCTATTATTCGGCTCCGGCAAAATTGTGATAACAGGCGGCAAGAACCCGGAGGATGCAGAAGCAGCAGTCGAGAAAATAGTTATAGAACTTGATGGATTAGGTCTGCTTTAATAATCCTGACTTTCATGGGGTACCTGGTCGATTTCTTCCCCTATTTCAATTTGTTCTTTTCACCCTCACGCAACAGACAGCCGGCGCGCCCGACCGATGGGCATTAACGCGGCGCGGGTGTTGCGCCTCGCAGGGGCGGCGCGCCGTCTGTTGATGGTGGGAGCAGCCTGGTCGGTTTTAAGAAACATAATGTATCACTGCCATGTTTCCATGAGCTTCACAGACAGGCAAAAGGTTTCTGCCGCTTCTTATTGAGCCTGAAAAGAAAAATTTCATCCGAATTCCTTAAATAATGCCTGATTATATACAATTAATAGGAGGTGAGTTATGCTGTGTATACTATGGTTTAAGTGGCAGCCTGAGAACACTTCACGTCTTCTTGAACTTTGGAGAGAATTCAAATATCCCGAAGAAGTGAAGCTGATAGGCAGGTATCTCCTCATCGGAAGGCACATCTCTTTGGCTATATTCGATGCCCCCAACGAGGAAGCTATCCTGAAAATAACCTACCCGTTCAGGGAACTGGGAGTGCCCCATATAGCACCCGCGCTGCCGCTTGAAGAAGCACTGGAAATGATGGAAAAGATGTAGCAATGGGCAGGCTGATTGAAGAAGTTTCTCTGAGAAATAAACTCCATGTCTTTGAAGACAGAACCGAAGCAGGCGGCCTCATTGCTGGAAAACTGGTACAGTACAGGGATTCTGGCGGCATAGTCCTTGGAATCCCTTCCGGAGGAGTGCCCGTGGCTCGTGAGATAGCAGTTGCGCTGCATCTTCCCATGGATTTAATGAACGTGAGAAAGTTCCAGATACCTTACAATCCTGAGGCAGGCTTTGGCGCAATGGGGCTGGGTGGGGAAATTATCTTAAATGAAGGATTGCTCGCCCAGCTTGGTCTTACCGAAGATGAGATAAGGGAGCAGGCTGAAAAGACGAAAGAGGTAATCAAGAGGCGAGATCAGGTCTTCAGGGGAGGAAGACCCTTTCCAGTCTTGAAAGAGAGGATTGTGATTCTTGTAGACGATGGGCTTGCATCGGGCTATACGATGCTTGCTGCTGTCAGTTTTGTAAAAAGACATAAGCCACGGAAAATTATTGTTGCTGTTCCAACAGCCTCAAAAAGAACTGTGGAGCTTGTTCTTCTTGACGTATAGGAAAGTATAAAACTATTTCCTTATCTGC
>JBAQYK010000222.1:0-2451 GCA_049299995.1 Candidatus Methanoperedens sp. | reverse complement strand
AATAAAACGTTCATATAGAGGATCACGAAATGTTCGTGTAAATCCGCAGGATGCGAGACGATCAGACAATTGACTTAGTTTCTTATTCTCCTTTGCCGTTCGCTTTTTTTGGGCAAAGAGCTTGTTTCGGAGATCCAACTCAGCCTGCGTCTGCGGATCAAGAGTCGATGGCAAACTGAACATTTCCGTTAAAACCCCTGCCACCCCCAAACCACGAGGATCAACATCTGGCGGTGAAGCGCTACAACCTTTCTCAGACCGACTGAATATTTGCACCTGATTACGAGTCAGGCCAGCAATTACAAGAGGATCATGCGTTGTGATAATAAGGTGACTTTTATCACCTGGCGCCACGACCTTTTCCAACAATCGCAAATAGTTAAGCTTCCATTTTGGGTTAAGATGAGTATCCGGCTCGTCAAGCAAGAAGAGAGACTCATCGTCCTTAGTGAATTTCAGAAGACCGAGCACCGTCAAAAGCTGTTGTTCTCCCTCGCTTAACTCTTTAAACATCAGGGTGCCATTAACATCTTTTCTCCGTACACGCACCCGCACTTCTTTTATTAAATCAGAAACATAGGTACTCTCCAGGTACTTGAAAAAATCTGCAGTACTTGGATAGTTCCGAGCAAGTTCGCCAAGCCTCTTATCGTTCGGAAGAAATAGATATATGCGATCTTCATCCGCAGTATGCCCGCGAAAATCTTGAGTAACGCTCTCCGTCGAGTAAATAGGAGCCAAACAACTATCCCAAAGCTTATTCAGGAATTTTTTTACAGCTCCGCGCGAATACCAAAAACGATCATCTCCATGTTTTAGCATAAAGGGAGTAATCTTCTTACCCCTCTTAGCCCACGCAGGTCGATTCATGACAAACAAAATCGACTCCAACCCTGACATCTGAAGATAATCGGCAAGAAATCCTCGAGTTTCTGAGTCTTCTTTTGAAAAGTAGGCCATTAACACAAACTGGCTATGAACTAGACGACAGAAAAAAAGGGGTCGAAGCGGCACTTCTTCGTCATCTCTTTCGGGGTCAATCAGAGCGTCATAGAACAACTTCATGTGAGGATCAAAATGTTCCTCCAGCCGGCGTGAAGGCCCTGAGTAATATGCAAACACGTGCTTGGGGAGAAATTCTTGCCATCGGTCAGAGAACTCTTTTAACCCCATGCCTTTCCCGTCTACAGTAATCAGTGTATGCCGAGAAACATTCTCTTGATAGGCTTCAACATGCACGATATGCCCACGGCAAATGTAATCCAGTTTGTAACCAAATTCAGATTTTCGGCCGAGATGCAGATTGCGGAAGATTAGAACCAACGCTTCCAGCAGATTGGATTTTCCTGTTCCGTTTTCACCGATTAGAACAGTCGTCAATTGTTCCTGGTCAAAATCGATGTCAAATTCTACCAAATTTTTGAATTTAGTAATATGAAGTTTATCCAGTCTCATTGGACAATCTCCAACAATCGGGTCTTACGGTCGACAACCCTTTCTATGATTGCACCCTTTTCTATTTCAAGTTTAAGTTGTGCATAGAAACTATCAATATCCAGCCCTGACTCTTTCCATAGCTCGCTCGGTTGCAAAGAGTTCTCGTGCTTACGCAAGATATCCGCCAAATGTGATTGGCTAATCAGTTCTGATTTATGCATTCGTTTCCCTCCTCTCCTTTTCGCATGCCGGGAATCTGGCCTAGTTACTTCTTCTTGTGTTGACACAATCCTTTCACGTTCTGTTTTAATTCTATCAAGCAAAACAGACGCCGGTTCGTGGTCTCGCCCTTCTTGCAGTACCAGTTCTGCTTCGGTGGGCACCAACTCCCCGCGAAATGCCTTGGCCAAAATCGCATGCGTCAACTTCTCCACCCGCGCCGTCCCTGCCGCTACCTGTTTTTCGATGGCATCGGCAAGGGCAAAGAGACGCGCTACTCGCAAAACAATATCGCGTTGTTTCGGAAGGGCCGGAATCATTACAGAGAGACTACGGACCTCTTGGCTATTAATGTTGTTTACGCCACTTGTTGAACGAGCAGGCATTTCAATCTGGTCTCGACACTCCTGACTTCGCAGACATAGGTTCAAGTAGGCAGGCAAAATACGTGAGGCGTCCACACGCAATCGCATCAGATATCCTGCATATGCAAAGCCTTGTTCTCGTTCCGTGACAAGCGCGGTTTTACCAAGCAATTCCACACTACCATTGGAACGAATCATCAGCAAATCGCCATTGCGGAGAGCCAGTCTCTGCATTTCTGATTCCTCAAGAGTACAATATTTCAACTTTTCATGATTGATACCATTATCAGTAATGTTTGGTATTCTAAGAACAGGTGCGCCAATCGGTTCAACAGAACATTTCTGAGCTGTTCCATACCTTATATCGATAAGCAAGTCGTCTAAGCATGTTTCAAAGCCCTCCGAACAGGCTGTATAAAGGACGGATTGG
>JBAQYK010000221.1:0-5291 GCA_049299995.1 Candidatus Methanoperedens sp. | reverse complement strand
GAACAGCTCAACTAAGACTACATATTCCGCAGGTCAATAAATATTAGAATAGGAAAGGAGGTTTACCTCCTTTTTCCATTTTTTTTATACAATGGTTATTTAACGGATGATTTAAATTAGAACTGATTATGAACACTTTCGTAAAGATGATTGTTGTTATCATTTTAGTGATTGCAGCATTAACTGGTGTTTTTTATATTGAGGGAAGTAATAAATCAGCTAAAATTGCCAATATAAATGTTTGGGTAGAAATCGCAGCCCAGAATGGGTCAGTGCGCATAACAAATATTGAGGGCAGTCTTGAAGATATTTCAAAGGTAGGTCTTCCTGTAGGCGGGTCTCTGGAAGCGCCAGGTATTGCAGTGTCAATAAACCAGGAGAAAAAACCTGTTTCAGACTGGTATTCATTACTTTTGATGAATGACTCGCGTATCTATAATTTCAGGATAGGACTCTATGATGCGTTTTCAGAAGATAAAAATGTTTCTGTATATGTACAAGCTGTAGACCGCAGAAACAATGAAATTATGTCGGCTCAAAAAGAACTTTTATTAAATAGATCAATTAAATAATAGTTTTCGATTGCGTCAGTTTTAATCCAGTGTTTTAACTATTTTATTATGAAGCTCCCTGTTTCTCGTCCCGATTATGGACAAACCTGTCGCTCTCACGTTGCTTGACAGTATTCCCCCCTCAAGGTCGGTAAGGTATCCCCCAGCCTCTTTCAATATCAAAGCAGATGCCATTATATCATAACCGCTCACAAGCCCCCTTGTATCAATAATTCCGTCCAGCGTTCCGTCAGCTGCATAACACATATCAAGAGCAATGCTGCCCAGAGCCCTGACGATGATTGATTTCTCAAGTTCTATAAGTCCGGGAGGGACATGCGGGACGCCATATGAATACACCGAAATCACTGGTTTTGGTCTTGTGCCGCGCTTTTTACTGCTTATCCTTTTACCGTTTAAAAAAGCGCCGTTTCCTTTCTCTGCAAAGTAAGTATTGCCCTGGATATCACAAATCACTGCCATAGTGATATCATCAAATGTTGCAATATCCGTTTTTTCAGTGTAAGCAATAGATGTGCAGAAAAAGGGAATGCCGCATGTGGCATTTGTAGAACCGTCTATGGGGTCAAAAACCAGCATGAACTCAGGCTTTTTTCCCACGACACGGTCGCCAAGCTCTTCTGATATTATTCTAGCCGAAAGACCGCGCGAAAGAAGCGACTCATCAAGCGCATGTTCAGCCGCCATGTCCATTTTGCGCGTGATATCCTTCGGACGCTGCACCACCATTTCTGCGTAATCCGCGTTCTCACGAATGAAAGAGCAAATTATATTTTTGATTTCAATTCCAATATCAACGAGAGTTTCAATTTCCATGCGCTTTCCCATATAGTGCGATAATGGCATCTGCTACTTTTTTTGCACTTTCACCAGGATTCATTTTGTCACTGTCCACCACTATTTCAGGCATAAGAGGTTCTTCATAAGGGGCATTGACACCAGGCACATTGGCGCCGGTCAGGGATGATTTTTTATAGATGCCTTTAGGTGAAAAAACGGCACGCCTTTGCGCTTCACGTTCCATGCAAACGGAAAGCGGGCAGCGGACAAACACTTCAGCGAATTGGGGGATTATGTTGCGCGCTGCATCACGGTACTTTCGCCTGTTCGCAGTCGCATCGATAAAAACGTTTATTCCGCATTCGGTCAGGAGTTTTGCCATATAGCCGATTGACGCATACACAATATCCCGCTCGTCATCCGTGTATTTAGGAGTCGGTGTAAGAACCCGACGGATTTCGTCAAGCTGGAGGATTTTGACTTCAATTCCTTTTTTCTTAAGCATTGCCCCTGAGCGTGATGCAATCGCTGTTTTTCCGCTTCCTGGAAGACCTGTGAACCATACTGCAAAAGCCATTTTCACCCTATGACAGATACGAATTCACATTCTGGTAATCGAATTCTTCGCTGGCGAGCACATTATTGATAAAATTAAAGAGCTTTGTCCGCACGCCCGGGTCAAGATTCGGATACCATATCGGGCTTGCCACTACAACGCTGCGGAAGACATAGAAAGGCTGGATTACCTTTAAAAGTTCGGAATCACCTGTTTTTTCAAGGTAATTATTAAAGAAGAGTTCATACAACTCCTTAAACGGTCCTGCAAGCTCCCCGTATTTTTGAAGGGAATAGAAAAGATAGTTCATGGTTATGGAAGAAACATCATCCGCAGCCTCACCCCATTCTCCGCGGCTTCGGTCAAGCACCGTGAAATCCACGCCTTCGCGGAACATGATGTTCCACGGGTGGAAATCGCCGTGGGTCATACAAAGGCGGTGCGTTTTTCCTTTGATTTTATAGCGCCAGTCCACGCATTTTTTTTCTATCCCGCACAGGTCATCCCAGCTCACAAAATCAAGATTATCAGGATAGCTGTCCGTCAAGCCCATGATACATTCGCCATGTCCCACGGTATCCCTGATTTTACGGAGGTAGAGCTCGCAGTCATCGTGTTTTTTCGCGTGGATTTCGGCAAGGTATGAAGACAAAGCCTCTGTCCTTTCCTTATCAAGAGAAGCGAGCTTTCCTTCCTTCTTTATTCTCTCAAGGTCAAGGAAATATTCCTTCCCTTCGATTTTCTCCATTAAAATGAAATATTCCTCGGCTTTACCTGCTGAAAAAAGCTCTCCTTCACCGGTAAAGTATCCGACGTCGAGGGAGCGCACGTGTCCTGGCAGTTTATTAAACACCGAGTTCTGCCATATCAATATCTGCGCCCTGTCGGAAAAATGGTCATGACCAAAGCCCTTCTGCACGCGCATGGAGGAAAGCACAACCGAATGTGTTTTCCCCTTTGCCTCAAATTCGATGAGTAAAGGCTTGCCGTAACCGAATCCTTTTATGCCTTCCTCTATCTCAACCGGCATACCGCCGAGTTCGCTGATTCCCGTGACTCTTGCGCCGCCGTACAGTTCTTTTAAATAATTCTCAACCGCTTTTATTTGAAGCTGCATCCTATGTTCCCATTGTCCATGAATGGAGGTATTTATCCTGCTCTTTTGTCAGGGTTTCTATCTCAATACCCATAGCCTCAAGCTTGAGTTTAGCAACCCTGCTGTCGATTTCAGCAGGAACCCTGTAAACCTGGTTCTCAAGTGCCTTGCCCTTTTCAGCAATGTATTTCACGGCAAGCGCCTGGTTTGCAAAGCTCATATCCATGACTTCGGGCGGGTGCCCGAAAGCGCTTGCAAGGTTCACGAGCCTGCCCTCGGCAAGCAGGTATATCCTCCGGTTGTCTTTCATGACATACTCCTGCACGTCATTCTTTATCTGGTTCACTTTCTTTGACATCTTTGTGAGCGCCGGTATATCAATTTCCACGTTAAAGTGACCTGAATTGCACACTATAGCCTGGTCTTTCATGACATGGAAATGCTCTTTCCTGATAACCGATATGTCACCTGTAACAGTTATGAAAAGGTCACCAACCTTTGCAGCTTCCTTCATCGGCATTACCCGAAAGCCGTCCATGACAGCTTCCAGCGCCTTTCTCGGTTCAACCTCGACTACCACGACATTTCCTCCGAGTCCCCGCGCCCTTGATGCCACGCCGCGCCCGCACCAGCCGTAGCCTGCTACCACAATTGTTTTTCCTGCAAACAGGATGTTCGTGGCGTTCATTATCCCGTGTATGGTGCTCTGTCCTGTTCCATAGCGGTTATCGAACATCATCTTTGTCTCGGCATCGTTTACAGCGACAACCGGGTACTTAAGCGCGCCTTCAGCAGCCATAGCCCGGAGCCTTATAACGCCTGTGGTTGTCTCCTCGCATCCTCCTTTTATGCCTTTTATAAGGTTCTTGTGTTTTGAATGGACAAGCGCTATGGTATCCGCGCCGTCGTCTAAGGTGACATGCGGTTTTATCTTGAGCGCTTCTTCAAGGCATTCATAATACTGCTTCTCGTTCTCGCCTTTTATCGCGAAAGTTTTAATCCCTTCGGAAGCAAGCGCAGCAGCCACATCGTCCTGAGTGCTCAGGGGGTTTGAGGCGGCAAGTGCGATATTTGCGCCTCCTGCTTTCATGGTATAGATAAGATTGGCTGTTTCAACAGTCACATGAAGGCATGCAACGACATTGATTCCCTCAAGCGGTTTTTCTTTTTTGAACTGCTCTTTTATCTTCTGGAGCACGGGCATGTGCCTGCGCGCCCATTCGATTCGCTGTTTTCCCTCATCTGCAAGTTTTATGTCTTTTATGATATAGTTTTTCATCGAAATCCCTTTAATTTTAAAACAGATGCCAAATGCCTGAGATACTTATTAAATCTGTTGGTTTTTCGTGTCTGTAATTACAATATATGCGGCTGCCGGGATTCGAACCCGGGTTAGAGGCTATTTCCCACCTTTCATATAAAAGGTTGTTGGGAAGCCCCTGTCATAACCGCTGGACCACAGCCGCACATCAGATAGCTTGTTTAAAACATTATTCAAGCAATATATCGTTTATGGTTTAAACCGTAGAAGATTACTGTTCTTTTTTGTCCGGTTTCCGCGCCATCCTCAAAAAATTCTCCACTATCTTCAATCCCTGCGGCGTCAGCACAGACTCGGGATGGAACTGCAATCCGAATATCGGTCTCTTCCTGTGCTTCACTCCCATTATGATACCATCCTCAGTCCTTGCAGTCACTTCAAGCTCCTGCGGCAGCTTTGTTATGGTAAGGGAATGATACCTCCCCCCCACAACAGGGTTGGGCACTCCACGGTATATGCCGTCATCATTGTGGTTAATAAGCGTGGTCTTCCCATGCACGGGTCCTGAGGGCGAATGACCCACTTCCCCTCCGAAAGCCACGGCTATCGCCTGATGACCAAGACATATTCCCATGAGGGGAACGCTTGATTCCCTGATAATCTCAAGGCAGCTCCCTATATCTTTGGGGTTTGCGGGATGCCCCGGTCCGGGCGATATCACAATTGCATCGGGATTGATTTTTTTCACTTCGCCAGGTGAAATAGTATTGGGAACAACAATGGTATCAGGCTCGAATATGGACACGTAATCCACAAGATTCCAGACAAAGGAATCCTTGTTATTCACGAATAAGACTTTCATGTTCCTCCAATCGCCTTAATCATCGCCGCCATCTTGCGTTCAGTCTCGTTATACTCGTATTCGGGGTCAGAATCCGCCACAATCCCGGCGCCCGCCTGCACCATTGCCGTCCTGCCGTTCTTGATTATCGTTCTTATCACGATTGCAAAATCCGCATCCCCGTT
>JBAQYK010000220.1:0-1569 GCA_049299995.1 Candidatus Methanoperedens sp. | reverse complement strand
CAAAAACATCCGCGAAGTAATCGATATGTGTCTTGAAGAAGAAAGCGAGGATGAAGTCTCAGAGATTTCGCATATCCGGGAATTCAGTTTCCATACGGTAGCGGTAGAAGCATGAAACTGCCGGTTGTATCAGGCAAGGATGCAGTAAAGGCATTTGGAAAACTCGGATATGTTACGGTAAGGCAAACAGGCAGTCATATTCGAATGAAGCATCAATCAGATCATTCCAAAAAGCCGCTCACAATTCCAAACCATAAGGTTGTGGGAAAAGGTTTACTTAGGAAATTATTGCGAGATGCGGAAATAACGATTGAAGAATTCTGTAATCTTATTTAAATTCCTGATAAGTGAAAGTGTTTTACTCCAAAAAAAATAAACAATTTCTTATATCAGCAAGACAAACAAACATTAAGGATAGAGATTGGATATGATAGAGATAGAAGTGAAAGCACGCGTAGATGACCCCAGGCGCATGGAGAGAGCAATAATTGCATTGGGGGCGACGCCAATCGGGATAGAAGACCAGGCAGATACCTATTATAATTCAAAATATAACGATTTTGAAAAGACTGATGAGGCTTTGAGAATAAGAATACAGGATGAAAACTGTTTTTTGACCTATAAGGGTCCCAAAATGGATAAGGTTTCTAAAACAAGAAAAGAATTCCAGGTAGAGATAAATGATGCAAATAACATGGGAAATATCTTGTCCTCTCTCGGTTTTTCTCCTGTGGCGACCGTAACCAAGCGAAGAAAAAATTTCAGGCTCGGGGATTTTTTTATCTCTCTTGATGAAGTGCGAAATCTTGGGAATTTCATTGAGATTGAGATATCGGTGAAAGATTCTAAGAATTATGAAGAAAAGGTTGAAAGCATTTTTAAATTCATCGGGAAACTGGGCATAAGCAGGAAGTCGACTATCCGCAGCTCATATCTGGAAATGGTACTCGGGGAAAAATGAGAATTGTTCGTCCATAGTAGAATAGATTTATATATGCAATTATCTTTTTCATGCCCATGAGCGTGTTCAGCTTACTAAATCCCGGAATCCAGGAAGCTTTAAAAAAACAGGGATTTACTGCCCCGACTGAACCCCAGGTAAAAACCATCCCTGCCGTACTCGCTCATGAACACGTGCTGCTTATTGCTCCAACAGGTTCGGGTAAAACCGAATCAGCCGTGCTTCCGGTTTTTAACAGCATTATGCAAAAAAAAGAGGAGGAAAGACGCGGTATATCTGTCCTTTACATTACCCCGCTTCGCGCCTTAAACCGCGATATGCTTTTGCGTCTTGAGTGGTGGGGAAAAGAACTTGGCATAAAAGTGGCGGTGAGGCACGGGGACACAACCTCCTACGAAAGGCAAAAGCAGTCCTTAAAACCCCCGGATTTCCTGGTCACAACACCGGAAACGCTCCAGGTAATGCTCACAGGTAAAAGGCTTCGAAATAACCTCAAAACAGTTACGCACGTAATCATCGATGAAGTGCATGAACTGGCGTCTTCAAAGAGGGGCGCGCAGCTATCCATTGCGCTTGAGCGGCTTGTTGAGGTTTGCGGGGAATTCCAG
>JBAQYK010000219.1:0-8484 GCA_049299995.1 Candidatus Methanoperedens sp. | reverse complement strand
GGGCATATTTTTTAATTTATTAAGTTCAATAATTAAATGCCGTGTAATTCCTGTCCTTTCTCCGTAGTACATAATCGATTTGTTGAGGATTTCAAACTCAGTGTTTTTTGGAATGGCTATTTTTTCTACTGATAATTCAGGCAAAATTTCGGAATTTGAATCTAAAATTATTTGAATTCTCTTAAGTTTGGTAGAAAAGTTTTCAATTTGATCTATTTCTTCTCTTATCAAATTAGTTTCTTCAGGCTCAAAGCCCTTTATTTTCAAAATATAATGATTGAATTCAGGGCTGATAGATCCTCTTATTAGAGTGATGGAGTCTTGATCGACATTAGTTGATAATAACTCAACAAAAAATATAGGGCTTATTTCGCCCTTTCTTGTGATTACTAGTGGATAGCCATAAAAAAGATGATTATTCGCGGTCAGTTTACCAAAAAAATCTTTTAAATTTTTTTTGTCTAATTTTAATGAAACTTGCTCTTTTTTATCGGTAAAAATTTGCTCTCTTGTAAAAATGTCAATTAGGAATTTCTTAAAATCCTTTTTTAGATCAAATGTTAGCGAATTTATTTCTTCTCTTTCAATACATGCAATATAATATTCGAGAAGTTTTTTGTAGTCTTTCATTTAATCATTTTAAAATAACGTTTCAAGTGAATATAAATACTTCTGATAATAGCCAGATGGATGTGAGAACATCAACCTTTCAAATTTAACTATCTCTTTCATTCGTTTCTGCGCAAGTTCAGGGTCTTCTATCTCCTGCACCCGTTCATAACCGACCTTTGCCAGCCATCTTTTGAAAGGCTCGGCTTTTTTTGAGGGGATGGACTGGATTATCCTGAACGTGGATTCGGTGTTAGCGCAATCTGTAAGCCTCATTTTACCATCTTCTGCTTGCAAAGTCAACTGTACGATTTTATCGTACGGTTCAAAACCTTCATCCGAAAGATTTGATTTTAAATCAGACCAGTATCTTCTGGGTATGGAACTATCTGTTAAAGCTCCCACGACATCAACTACCGAGAAATACCACTGGTTATCGTACCAAATTCTTCTTATTTTGGTTCCTTCAAAAACAACAAGGGCTTCTTTTGAATCCATACTCATCTCTCTTTGTCATCCGGGGTTAAAAAAGGTTGGGAGAGCGGAGTGAAAGTGATGTGCTGCCCGGGTTATCGTGTGCTTCTTATTTCTTGCCGTCAACGTCCCGTTTTTTGATTTTCATTGTCATCTATGAATTTCGTTCATGGCTAACTCTGTGGTTTTTCAAACCAGAAAATAATAAAAAATCTCCAAATCACCCACCAAAACCTTATATACCGTGCCAAGATAGTATTAATTACAAACCAACCTCACACAAAAGCAATATGGGAGGTAATGTTATTAACCCAAACACCGACCGCTACAAATACATGTCCATAAGGCAATTGCAGGATATAACTGCTGAACTGAAAGAAGAAGCCAAGCGCGACCCTGCGCGGGATGCCGAGTATCATGTGGCATACAAGGCGCTGCAAGACAAGATAAGGGAAAGAGACAGGAGTAGACCCAGGTGTGTCCCATGGCGCTTCGAACACGGACTGGATATGGCGGAAGAGTTTTAAAATATGAAAGGCATTTTTAAACTACTATAATGCTATCAATAGACCCTGAAATTACCAGGCTTTTCCCATCAGTAAAGAGCGGCGTAGTCGAGCGTGGGTTGTGGAGGATTCCGCTGTTCTTCGATAAGAGTTTCGGGAAAAACAGGGGATGCATCCGTTTGCGCCGCTATATAGTCCATATGGCTGAAATGGGTGAAACGAAAGAAGCGATGATGAATAAGACAAATGAAATATACGAGGAATTCTCAGGACTTATCGAGAAATATCCTGCTGATAATGATACCATGGAACTGCGGAAGAAGCAGCTTGACATGTATATGATTGAGTTCATAGACGAAGTTACAGAACTCATAGCAAAAGGGGATGCCACGCATATATATTAGGTTTGAAATAGGAAAGGAGAACTGATGTCAGAAAATAAAATCAAGAATTTGTTTTTAATATTCCTTATAATATTTGCAATAATTTTATTATTTGCATTTGTGGATTTTTTGCTCCATTCCCTGAGCGTGGAATATGCTGTTCCTCCACGATATTTCCCGAACAAGATTTTGTACGGAACAATTTACGGGGTTTTCATTTTTTTCCTCATCAGGAAACAAAATCCAATCATAAAATCATTGATTTTTTCTCTGATAATAGATGTCTCGCTGCAAACCCGTTATTTCTTGGAAGGATATCCATTTGATTTTGTTTTTTTATTCTTAATACTCCATTTTCTAATCCTGCTTCCGGTTTCATGGATGTTCTTTAAATTAATGGAAACTAAAAATATAAAATCTTTCTAATTTGCAGCAATATCTTATCGCCCTTCAAAAAACAGCACTTCGTCAGCGTCCACAACCGTAGCTTCCCCGAGCGCGCAGCACTCCACGCGCCGAACCCTTACGTGTCCTCTTATTTCAAGCTGGAGGCGGGCAAGCTGGAACTCGACTTCCTCATAAAACTCCATGTTTCTCGCAACAACCCTGTGCATTGAAACCTGTTTCTCGCGAATTTTTGCAAAAATTCCGGTCGTGCCGGGTCTCACATCTTCCTTGCTTGTTGACGTAAGAAAAATTAAATCCCCTGCATCGGTTTCAAGCGCCGAAAGAAAATTATTGGGACTTCTAATCTCGATAGTCTTCACTTTATCAATTTCAAGTTGTTTTAAGACCTGGTGTGAAATCCCGCTTAACACAATAAGACGCATAACATCACCCGTACATCGGGAACTCTTTCCTGGGAGGCGCAGACGTTTCGGTGGTTTTAACCTGCTCAGCAAGTTTGGAAAGTTCAAGCTCTATCTGCTCAGCCTGACCAAGTAATTTATTTGTATCTATATCCAGATCAAATATCTTATTCAATACTTTTAATACTTCGACTGCCGCTCTCGGGTCAGGATTTGGTCCCGGTGTCTCGCCCAGCAAACTCACAGCGGGCAAGCCCCGCAGATAACATTCAGTCATTATGCTTCCTGAGATGCCTGAAATAGTTCCCACCTGAAATATTTCGGTATTATCCTTAATTTTTTCCAGCAGCTCTTTACTGGTTGCACCCCCAAAGACACGGCGCTCTCCGGTTGTAGTAGCTATACCGGCAATTGATACAATATTATTAGCATTGATGGACTGCAACCAGTCGGTCAGCACCTTACTGATGTCGTATGATGCAGTGGGATGAATAGGTATATCTGAAATTACTATAACAATCTCTTTTTCTGCCGCTTCATAAATACGCACAGGCAGGTATACCATACCATTAAAAAGCACTGCAAGAGGGGGGAAATATCTCGAATCGATTGAGCCCATGTATTTCATACTCAATTCTTCAATAATGTGCTGCGATGTTATATTCCCCACAAGACCGATGCCGGGAAACCCTACGATAACTAACGGATTCTTTGATTTTAGAGGTTTGTTTATGATTTTCACGAATTGTTCTGCTGGTTCCGATGCCATACTTCCACCAGATAGCTAATTAGGGTAAAACTAAATAAAAGCATCGATACAGAGGAACGAGGAAAAATCTTATCCCAATTCAAGTATATAGGCAAAGGACATGGAAACTGGCGAGATAATCGAAATTTTTGCTGAATCGGGATTCCAGATTGACCCCCGCGCGCTGGATGCAATAAAAACAATCTCTCCAGAGTTAATACACGATGTTTTAAAATCAATCGACAGTTCAGTGCTTGTGGTGGGTATCGAACACATAAGACCACCAACATCCGGCATAACGCAAAAAACCAAAGTTTTACCAGAAGAAAATCAAGAAACTCCACATACGTATGATGTTCATCCAGTAAGGGGCGTTAATGAAAATCCAGTCACCATTCTCAAAGACATAACAAACCAGTCTACGTGTATCGGGGAGTACACAGAATTTGTGCAATATTTCAAAGACCGTTACAGTTCACTTGGCGATATGCTCAGGAAAAGAATGAGCGCAAGACCTATTGAGAGCATAAAGAAAAGAAATCTGGATACCAGGGAACCGCTTTCCATAATAGGTATGGTTCTGGATATAAGGACAAGCGCAAAGGGGCACAAATTAATAGAGGTAGAGGACACAACAGGAACGATACCGGTTTTAATCCACAAGGAAAAGGACAGGGAACTGTTTGAGTCTGCAAAGAGGCTTCTTCTGGATGAAGTAATAGGGGTTACAGGCACTCTTTCCTCTGATGGCAATATCATGTTTGCGAATAGAATTACATTTCCGGACATTCCAAATCCCCAGAAAAGCGTCTTGCCAGGAAAAAAAGCCGGAGGAAAAGCCGTATTCATATCAGATATACATGTAGGCAGCAAAACTTTTCTTGAAGATGCGTGGCTTAAGTTTGTGGACTGGCTCGGAGATGATATTAATTATCTTGTGATAGCTGGCGACGTGGTTGACGGGATAGGCGTGTTCCCTAACCAGGATAAGGAACTGGCAATTTCCGATATTTATGAACAGTATGAAAAGGCGGCAGAATACCTGAATGCAGTGCCAAAACACATTAAAATCATAATCTCCCCGGGAAATCATGACGCAGTGCGGCAGGCTGAACCCCAGCCGCGCTTTCCAGAGAGAATAACAAAGATGTTCAGAACCGACATTATCTTTGTGGGAAACCCTGCCATGGTTGATATTGGCGTTAAGGTTTTGATTTATCACGGAAGGTCGATGGATGATATAATTGCAAGCATTCCGGGATTTTCTTATGGAGAGCCTGCAAAACCCATGGTTGAAATGCTGAAGTTGCGCCATCTTTCACCCATATACGGGGGTCGTGTGTCCATCGCGCCCGAACAAAAAGACCATTTCGTGATTGACGATGTGCCTGACATATTACACTGCGGGCATGTCCATACCGTAGGAGTTTCACGGTATAAGGATGTACTTACAATTAACAGCGGCACATGGCAGAGCCAGACAGAATTCCAGAAACGGATGAATCTCCAGCCGAATCCTGCCAAAGCCACAGTTGTCGACCTTGCAAGCATGGAATACAGGATTATGCAGTTCGATTATGCTAAATAATACTTATATACACATACCCGGCATTGGCGCTGCAACTGAGCGCATGATATGGAATTGCGGCATAAAAAGCTGGGAAGACCTGATTAAAAACCACGATGCCATAAAAATGACGCGGCACAAGAAAAGACTGCTGCTGTCGGAGGTTTCGAATTCAATCGAGCAATTGTCATGTTGCAATCACGTTTTTTTCGCCCGGAGGCTTGCGCCCTGCCACCACTGGAGGGCGTATCGGCAGTTCAGGGAAAAAACAGCTTTTGTGGATATTGAGACAACAGGTCTGTCACCTAACTATTCAAAAATAACAATAATCGGCATATATAACGGGAATGAAACGAAAACGTATATCAGAGGCATCAATCTTGATGATGCGCCGGCAGAGCTTGCAAAGTATAAACAACTCGTAACTTTCAACGGCGCGCGGTTTGACCTGCCTTTTATCGAACGTGAATTCCCGGGTTTTTTAAACCACCTGCATACAGACCTGATGTATCCCCTGAAAAAACTGGGCTATTGCGGAGGTCTTAAAAAAATCGAGTGCCAGCTTGGATTAAAGAGGAGTGAAGAAACTTCCGGGATTAGCGGTTTTGATGCTGTGAGGTTATGGAACAGGTACGAGCGCGGGGATGATGAGGCGCTTGAGCTGTTGATTAAGTACAATACTGAAGATGTTGAAAATCTTAAGAAATTAATCGAGACGACGTATCCTGTGATGATTGAAAAAGAGATGGCAGCGTCTCCCAATTCACAAAAGACCGTACCAAAGCTTGCCCGCAACGAACAGTAATACAACCGCAAACAACAGTTCAATCGTTCTTGAAGAGGTGCGCCTGAATATCACTCTTGAGCCTACCTGCGCGCCCATAAACGCTGCGGCGCCCGCATACAATAGAAGCGTGGAATCCAGTGTTTTCTGTCCGAAACCCAGGTAGCCGATAAACCCTGAAAAGGACATGAAGGTTATAATGAATGCAGATGTTGGAGTGGCTTTTTTCATTTCAAAGCCCAGGATTAAGAGAAGCGGTACTATGAAAGTGACTCCTCCTATGCCCGCAAGCGAGGAAATTATCCCTATAAAAAATGCGGCGCATGTCCCGACCAATATCTTTTCTTTCTCGTTTTTCCCGACCGAGAAGCCGATATTGCCAAAGAAGAATAACCTCATGGCAGCGATGAAAAGTACTATCGATAGCAATATGATTATGAACTTTGTATCTATCCTGTGCGCAAGATACGAACCCGTAAGCGCGCCGATAATGGAAGTGGAAACCATCGGGAAGGCAATTCTTGTGTCCACCAGGCGATGCTTTAAATACGTCAGCGAGGCTGAAGATGTAGTAATCGCATTCAAGAGGAGCGCCATGGGAATTGCGGTGAGTAAAGGAATGCCGAGCCAGAAGAAAAGCGGAGTATAGATAATAGCCCCTCCAAGACCGAGTATCGAAAAAAGCACTGCAATAATGAATGCTATGAATATAATTATCAATAACTCCATGGTACCCCTTTAATACATGACAGATAATAATGATATGGAACGCAATATTTAAGGTTAAGTAATCCAATTTAGTTCGTAAAGATACAAATGAATAAGAAAACGAAGTTATTATCAGGTGTTTTCATTGTTGTGGTCTTATTGGTATATCTGGCATTTTCAACGGGAATGGCATCAAACCAGTACGAGGTGAGCGAGGCAGTTGCTGCACAGGGCAACCTGACCGGAAAGCTGATTGTAGTTAATGGCAGCATGGTTGCGGGAACAGACAAGTGGGACTCCATAAACCGGACACTCACTTTTAAATTAACTGACGGCAAAGCAACCATCGATGTTGTTTATACCGGCGATAAACCAAATATCGCGCCTGAAGCCGTGGAAATACAGGCAGTAGTTACAGGAAAGTTTAACAGCAACGTTTTTGAAGCATTCAGGATGCTGACAAAATGCCCGTCCAAGTATGAGGCAAAGACCGGGGATATTGTCAAGTAACGGTTGTTTCACTACCCGCGCAAAACAAAACCGAAGAATTTATTAACCCGAAAAAATAACAATTAATTGGATAGGTTTGAGGAACCAAAAAAAAGAATTTTTATGGATAGGATAGGATTTCCGGCTCCTCAACACATAAATTAGAATCACTACTTAAAGCTATTTCCCATGATTATACCCAAATTTATACCTATTTTAAAGAATAATCAGGCAGATATGGCATGAAAGCAGCATGGAACTCATAAAAGTAATTACAGTCGCTTTAATATCCATTTCCCCGGTTGGAGAAGAACTGGTAGCAATACCAGCAGGTATAGTAATGGGATTACCCGTTCATATTGTTGCATCAGTCGCTGCCGCTTTTAACTTCATGCCTGTTCCCATGCTTTTTTTCGTTTTTGACCAAGGACATAAATATCCAAAAGTCAAGGGCTGGCTTTTTAAACGCAGGAACGAGAGGACAAAGAGATGGATGGATAAATATGGCGTTTTTGGGTTGTTTATACTCACGCCTTGGATTGGTGTTTATGCAGCGGTTGTTACCTGTGAACTTTCAGGCATGCAGAGGTCTCGTATTTGCGCTGCTGTCGCATCCAGTCTTGTGTTTTACGCTGTCATAGTTGCATCGGCATTTACAATCGGTATCCGACTGATATAGTGTCATATTGTCGTCATAGCCTGATGCAAAAACAAAAATAGGGCTAAACATATATCTAACCAAATCACGGGAGAAGCCTGAATGGACAAGATGACACCTGCTATGCGCCAGTACTATGAAGCAAAAGAAAAGCATAAGGATGCGCTTATTTTCTTCAGGATGGGGGACTTCTACGAGTCATTCGGGGATGATGCGAAAGTAATTGCAAAAGAGCTTGATATTACGCTCACTTCAAGGGGCAGGGATAAAGACGGCGAAGATATGCCCCTTGCAGGCATTCCGTATCATGCGGTAGATTCGTACCTGCCGCGCCTTATCAAAAAAGGCTATAAAGTCGCTATCTGCGAGCAGCTCGAAGACCCAAAAACAGCGAAGGGCGTTGTTAAGCGCGGCGTCGTGAGAGTCATCACGCCAGGCACTGTTATCGATTCATCGCTTAGTACCGACCAGACCAACAATTACCTGATGGCGATTTCAGGAGACGGCTCAGATTTCGGGGTTTCATTCCTTGAGGTCAGCACCGGCGAATTCATGACAACGCAATTTAAAGATAATAATTCCTATGACCGGATAATAAGTGAAGCCGCACGCATTAAGCCCGCCGAGTGCATCGTTCCTCCCCTATGTTTTGAAAATAAAAAGCTGACGGCGCGATTAAAAGACATGGGAATAGCGCTCAATAAGTTCGATGAAGACGCATTTGACCCTAAATCGGCAAGAGACCGGCT
>JBAQYK010000218.1:0-1852 GCA_049299995.1 Candidatus Methanoperedens sp. | reverse complement strand
TATATGAATCAATAAAAATAATTAAATACAACTTCCTGGAATCGCTTGTTATCACACTGCTCGAAATCGCTCTTGTCGTTGGGATGTTCGCCTTAATCATGCAAATCCTGAATGTCTACAGCGCGGTAATTATAACATCCCTGTTTTATCTTTTATTTGTCAAACCAGCTTCTCTTAAAACTTCCATACAAATCACAGCAGGCAATACTAAATATAATTAAAAAAGCTGTATGAAACACTGATTTCAAAAGCATTATTATGATTAAAGCAGCTTCTGCTAACACTATTAAAAAATCAGGTGATATAAAATGCCCACCCAATGGACCAACGCGCTCAACTGGATAAGCCCGGACGTTCCGGGAAGCAAAATAAGCAAATGCTGCCCCGATATCTTGCATGCACATGTACAAGACCCTGATGCAATGAGCAGGCGCAACACAACAAACCGCCTGGGCGTGAGCAAGCAGATTTTAAAAGCCATTACTATGCTGCCATCTCAACTGTACAGTGCAGGCATAATAGCTCCCACAATTCCGAATAGTAATCTTGAAATGCAGATAGAAATCAAATCGGAGTCCTCATCCAGGACGCACATCCTGACATTAGACGCAGGAAATAAAAAAGCTACATTATATCATACATGCAAGGGATTATCAGACGGTCATCCCTGCTATCATATGATTATGGCACTCATAGTATACAACCTCTATGCCAACCAGGGAAATGGGTTTGAGTTTCATAAACTTTTCAGAGACAATGTTACTAAAAATTGGCGCCCGGTTGATCTCCTGAGAGCCGGAGATGAATTTTATTTCGATATAAAAGAAGGGAAAATACCGCGAGACATATATCTCGTGGGTGAAACTGCCAGGCGGCCTTATATCACGGATCTGATGCCGTTCATAATTCACGGGTCACCGGTCGCAATTAACCATGCAGTACAGCAAATATCCATAGACGTAGATAAACTGCTTGAAACTATGGATAGGGCGGCAAATACTGCGCTTAATTAATTTTGATAACTATACTCTACAGCTCTACTATAGGGAGCTTCATTTTTTAATCAAATCAAATTAATAAAAATAAAACCAAACAAACAATCAGGTGATTTAAAATGTTAAAACAACTTTTATTAGGTCCAGCGCCGGATGGGGAACAGACAGAACAGGTAGTGGATAATAATCCAGTGCCACAAATTGCGTTCAAAACGCTTCGAGCATCTCAGGCACAGACTGCAGCAACAGTCATGCAAGAAGCAAAAGATAAAACCGATACCATAACTGAAATAGCGAAAAACCATCCTGATATTGTCGTAAAATCAGGCAGCCTTCCTGCGGGATATATTATCAGTTATCATCTCAAAGGCGGAAGCATATTGTCAAAACATGAGTCTGAGAGTGAATTTATACAGAAAATCAAGAGAGCAATACCCGCAGAACTGAGGAAAAAACATGACTACTTCAGAGGCACGATTGCCAGGGAGATGGATGGGTTAACGATTTGGGTGGGACATAATTTCAGGTTCTGCCCGGTCAAGAATATCCATGGAGTTATTGAGGTGTTTGAGAACGCAAAAACGGGCGTCGGGAAAAAAGAAATAAGCATTTCAACTATCATTGATGAATTCATGCTGCACAAGGACGAAATCAATACACATGCTGAAGAGCTTGGAATCTCTGAACGCATCGATACCAGGGAACTGCTTGAAAAGAAAATCCGGTTCGTGCCCCTGATATTCGATCTAAGTTTTCATTCGGCAGCAATGGGCATAGATTCCGGCGCAGTAGCAGGAATAAAATCCGAAATGGAAAAGGAGTTCAAAGCAGAAATCGAAAGCGACCTGAAAAGCAGG
>JBAQYK010000217.1:0-5212 GCA_049299995.1 Candidatus Methanoperedens sp. | reverse complement strand
GATATGAATGAAACTCCCACAATATTTAAATGGAAGTACAAAATGGATAAAATGGCAGGAGGGATTGTTGTTGATATGGATGGTGGGGTATTGGTATGTTAATTTGGAACTGTAACACTAGCTGGCGCTCTGCGAAACTATCTGCGTGAGCGAGAACATGGATATGACCAAGCGGGCGATGAAAAATCGTTTTTTTCGGCTCTTTTTGGCTGGCAGCAAGATGAAGATGGAGAACAAAGCCTGCTCATTATTTGTGACTCATTGGGCGAAAAGCCAAAAATCGAAATCCGGGATGGTGTGGCGATCGATCCTGTTACTCATACGGCAGAAGATAACAAGAAGTTTGATTTTGAATTGATCGAAGCTGGTTCCCATTTCCCTCTGAGGTTTGAGCTTCAAGTCCGGCAGGATCGCAAAGAAAAATTGTTGAAAGGTTTGGCTATAGCATTGCAAGGTTTGGAAAGCGGTGAGATTCGCCTAGGATCACGCAAACGCAGGGGATTGGGCCAGTGTAGAGTATTTGAATGGTCCGTTTATCGCTATGATCTTAGCAAGTCAAGCGATTTGATCCTATGGCTAAACAACGATAAGAGCAATGAAATTAAAGGAAATAGTATCGCAGATTTGTTAGATGTTGGTGCAATTGATCTTGATCAAAGGGAGTCCTTCAATTTGGAGGCTACTTTTACGTTAAGTGGATCGCTTCTTATCCGATCTGGACCCGGCAAATCTGATGCCCCTGATATGGTACATCTTCATTCTAACCGTAATAATCGCCAAGTGCCAATTCTCAGCGGAACGAGCTTGGTGGGAGCATTAAGAGCCCGAGCTCTCCGCATCTCAAAGACGGTCGGAACCGAAGAGCAGGCAAAGATCTTTATCAATAAACTCTTCGGTCTTCGCATCGAATCACCGGAAGACAAGCCTTCTGCGAGTAGGTTAATCGCTAATGAAACTGTAGTTGAGGACATCATTGATCTTGTGCAAAGTCGCATTAAGATAGATCGCTTTACAGGTGGTTCTTTTCCCACTGCCCTTTTTAGCGAACAACCAGTATTCGGAAAAAGCAATACATTGGTGAAGATCTTGATCGATATTCGGCAACCAAAAGATGCTGAGATCGGATTGATGCTTCTCCTTCTCAAAGATCTTTGGACAGGTGATTTGCCTTTAGGTGGAGAAATCAGTGTGGGTAGAGGAAGATTACAGGGTGTACGCGCGCAATTTACCCTAAAGAAGGTAAATTCAGTAGATTCAAAAAGATGGATGATCAGACAGGCAAAAGAATCGTTAGAAACTTCAGGCGACATAAATAATCTTGAAAATTTTGTGAAGTCTTTTATCGAGGAGATTAAAGCATGAGTAGCCAAATCAAGAGACTCAAGTATGCCATTGAGCCCTTAATTTTTCCGTCAGATCCAAAGCAAATATTTCCGACATGGCTATCACAGCAGTTTCAGGAGCAAAATCTGCGCTGGTTATTAGCTTATGCTGATGATGGGATAATTTGGGGCGAGATGCGCGAAGATGGACTTCACCTTTCAAGCAAGTCATTCTCTGAAGTCTCACCGCCTTTGAGATTCATTACTCTAAAAGAGGCTCGCTTATTTAATGAGAATGCTGAAATACATTTATGGAATAACGGTGTATGCTGGCATGGTATATTGTTGAAAGATGGAGTCGGCTCCGATGTAGATTGTTATGACGAGTCATACCTTTTATGGGGGACGGATAAAGAAAAAACAAATGATGGATTTGCACTCGTCCGCCAAGGATCAGAGGGCTTATGCCATGCTCCACCTGTTATGATTGGCGAAATAAATGGATTTAATTTAATCCTCAAAGTGCGGCATTTCCTAGACTATGATTCCGATGGCCAAGCATACGTAGCTTTCAGTCGATTGGTCTCTTTATATTGCAGAAAGGAGGAATAAAAAAATGATTCCGCATCATAGTAATCCTTCAAGTCGGAAGGCACATGCGCCGTATAACTTTGTTCCTCTTCCTGAGCAAATTGTTCAAATGAATCCTGAAAAGATCCGCCACGACATATATGAGGACTATACTGGCTATCTTGATTGTATTCTAACTACTCTTACTCCAACTTATGTGCGCGCAGCTTTTGATCCGAAATTTTTTGCGTGCTGGTCTGATGATAAAAACGGAATGATGAAAAATACTCAAGCAAGAGAAACATATGCTCAATTCTTCCATTTGGATGATGCCCAGAGGCCAATAATACCAGGCAGCAGCCTGAGGGGCATGACGCGGGCACTGATCGAGATTGTTGGGTTTGGAAAAATGCAGTGGGTAACAAGAAAACATTTATTTTTCCGAACACTAGATAATACTGCAGTGGGTGAACATTATCGGAATCAAATGGTTGACAAAGTTGAGGGTGGATTTCTGCGTAAAACGGGCGAGCAATACTTTATTAGACCATGCCAAATAGCTAGAATCCATCGGGATAAACTCGGAGATAATACAACTCTATATGAAGGGAAGCGACCAAGCCTTACTCCTCGATGGACAGGAATGAATACTCAATATGAACCTGTATGGGTAAAGCTATTTGTTTCGCGTCATGGCAAATTTGTAGAAAGAATAGAATATCAGCAGGAAGATGGACTTTTAGAGGGCCGATTGATCATAACTGGAGATGTTCCCAATAAGAAGAAAGAATTTGTCTTCATCCTGCCTGATCAAGAGCAAGCAGACATAGCTATACCACCAGAGCTTATTGAACGATTCCACAGTGAGGATCAGATAACACAATGGCAAGAAAAAGCCTTCCCGCAAGATCGACCTCAACCCAAATGTCGCCAAAAAGATGGAATGCTGCGCAAGGATCTTTTCATGAAGGAAGAAGGAGATCCTGTATTCTTCTTGAGGGAAGGTGATAAACTCACATTCTTTGGGCGAGCACAAATGTTTCGCCTTCCTTATCATCATAGTCCCCATGATTTAATACCAGCGGCCTTGCATCACGTTGGAGATGATAAGAATAATGAGGTGATAGATCTCTCTGAAGCCATCTTCGGCTATGTGGCAGAAGAAAATAAAAAACACAGCAATGCGGGCCGAGTATTCTTTACTGACGCCATCTGCGAGTCTGGCCAGAAAGATATATGGCTGCCTGAAGGCACTATCACTCCAAAAATACTGAGCAGTCCCAAACCAACCACTTTCCAACACTATCTGGTGCAGGACAGGGATAAAAAGCATGATCCAGATCGCAAAGGCCAACTTGCTCATTATGGCACGCCAACGCCCGAAGAAACGATTATTAGGGGCCATAAACTTTATTGGCATAAACAGGACAGTTTAGATGCTAAGGATTTCTGCGAAAAAAGAGACCAAGAGCCGAACTGGGAATCTGATACTCAGCATACTCGAATAAAGCCTGTATCGGCTGGAAAAAGGTTTAGCTTTAGGGTATACTTTGAGAATCTAACTAACGTAGAGCTAGGAGTATTGCTTTGGGTGCTGGATCTACCCGATGGTCATCACCACAAAATAGGCATGGGAAAGCCTCTGGGGTTGGGCTCGGTAACGATCAATTTGCATCTTATACTGACTGATCGCCTCACTCGATATAATCAGCTCTTGGACAATAACACCTGGCATACTGGTGAGCATAATGAGGAAGACTTAGCGCAATTCAAGAACGCGTTCGAACAATATATTATGCATAAAATCCACATAGTTCAAGAAGAACAAAATGAAACTCAGAAGCTTGCACAAATTCCTCGTATTCAGATGTTGCTTAAAATGTTGCAGTGGCCTGGTCCTGAACAATCTCTAACAAAATACATGGAGATTGATTCAAAGAATAAAAAGAATGAATTTAGAGAAAGACCTGTCCTGCCAGATGCATTAAATTTAGAGAAATCCACGTCGATAGAACACCAAAGCGCGAAAAACTACAAATTAAAAAGAAGCGTTCCATCTGGTAGAAAAGAATCAACAAATTGGAATTCTCGCCTTCATCTGAACATGACGAAAGCAAATGAGGGATCTATCCAGAGTGGACCTGCTAATCGAGATTATTCCAATTCTAAATCACCTGGTCTAAAATGGCTGAATGATCTGGCCAAAGCCAAAGGATTTGGAATTGAGGATCTAGCAAATAGCAGCAAGATGTTGGCCGAGAACTGGGAAAAAATCGAGGATTCGAAGCTAAAGTGTGATGTGTTTAAAGAGATAAAATTAATTTACCAGAAAATGGATTGGTGGGACAACGCTCCTGCAAAAAATACGCGAAAGATTATATTAAATTGCTACAAAGCATGGGAAAACTAATACCGATAGCTTATATCATCTACTCCATCGCCGTCTCCTCGCCCATCACCTCCGCCGAGCCGCTGCCGCCCCTGCCCGATATCCCTCGCGGCTCGCTGGTCATCGTCGAGGGCCGGGCCCCCATCTGGCGCTACGGGATGGCCCTGCATCGGCTGCACGCCTCGCCCGCTGTAGCAGTGGCCTTCTACGATCCCCGGTTGGGGGCGGTCGTGGTGGCCAGCCATAACCGGGAATGGCAGGTGGGCCAGGTAGTGGATGTGACATTGCCTGCAGAATAATAGAACAAAATTGAAGGAGAAATACCGTGGCCGGAAAAGTGAAGCGACATGGACAGACAAGAGCAGCTTGAAGAGCTGAAAGCCAATCCCAGGAAGGTACGGTTCACAAGGTTATGCCAAATAGCAGAGGCTTTTGGCTTTAAGACCCGAAAAGGAACTGGAAGCCATCGAGTTTATTTTCGAGAAGGAATATGGGAGATATTGAACTTCCAGAACGAGAACGGATGGGCAAAGGCTTATCAGGTCAGACAGTTTATAAAAGTAATTGAGAAATACAATCTTCAAGAGGATTGATGTACGCAATTGAGATATTTTATAGTGAAGAAGATGAAGGATTCATCGCCATTGTTCCGGAGCTTCCCGGCTGCTCAGCCTTTGGCGAGACAGAAGAAAGGGCTTTGCAGGAGGTCAAAGTTGCCATGCGGCTTTGGCTGGAAACAGCAAACGATCTCGGCAGAGCCATTCCTGTTCCTCAGAAGCGAAGCCTCGTTGCAGGTCTTGCATAGGATTATAGTTCTACGACAAAATAGATATAATAGATCAAACTAAATAAATCCTATGAAGGGGGATATTGTAAAGATAAATAATCGCGATGAGCTAATAAAGAGGCTACGCGAGGAAACAGATGAGCG
>JBAQYK010000216.1:0-7337 GCA_049299995.1 Candidatus Methanoperedens sp. | reverse complement strand
CGCTAAGACAGGGGAAAACCTTAGATAACCTGCTCAATATAGTCCCTGATGAATTTTATCAATGGGTAAAAAAGACTGAATCAGAGTTACAGCAATCTAAAAATAAAATTATCGAAGATGCTGCAATAATATTTCAAGAAGCAAAAAAACTATCTTCTCGTAAAGAGCAAGCCCGGTATATTTTGAAATCAACACAAGGCAAAAATAAAGGCTTGAGTGGAGTGGTATTTTGTATGCTTGATGGTAGAAATGAAAAAGCGGAAGAGGCAGCATGGAAGATAATAGAACCCAACACCGATAAGGTGATGACGGAGGATGATGCGTAGTTTTCTATCGCTGAACACTAAAATATTCATCCAAACAACTGTAGCAAACCTATATACTCCAATCAAAAGTCGAAAGTTATATTGGGTTAAGTTTAACAATTAAGGTAAAACTCAAAATAAAAAGGAAAATCATGTCAGGAACAGAATATCCAAAAATTGATACGCTTTATGACCGAGACAACAATCATTTTGTCATTGTCGGAAAGCTCAGGAGACCAGAATTCGGGAACATTAAACGCTGGTCTCTAACCGAGAAAATAAACGGGAGAAACACAAAAGTATCGCTTTTCAATAATGGAGAAGTAGAGTATGGTGGAAAAACCGATGATGCTGAAATACCGCCATCTTTAATGGAATTTCTCAGGAGCACTTTCACACCTGATAAGATGCAATCGGCGTTCTGGCTCGACCCGGCAAAAATCCCGGAGAAAGTAACGGTTTATGGCGAAGGCTATGGAGCTAATACGAACGCAGGCAGTGGGATTTACTGCAAGAACAGAGATGTATCGTTCAGGCTCTTTGACTGTTTGATAGATACATGGTGGCTTGAAAGAAAGAACCTCGAAGATATTGCTCATAAACTTGGAATCAGATGTGTTCCTCTGCTTAATGTCATAGATTACCTGCCAACCAGTCCTGCCCAGATAACTTCTTTATTTCCTAATAACAGTAGTGTTGTGGCGCAGGAAGACGCATTTAACAAAGCCTTACCAGAGGGTATAATCGCAAGAACAGAACCGCTCCTATTCAATAGGAAAGGTGAACGGGTTATGTGGAAACTTAAATTCAAGGATTTTAAAGAATACAAAAAGTGATTAAAAATGAAAATAAAATTCGATAAAATCAATGTTGTTGATATTGAAGCAACGTGTTGGGAAGGAATCGGCGCACCAAGAGAGAAATCTGAGATAATTGAAATTGGGATTTGTCAACTTGACGTTCGAACCATGATAATTGGAAATCGCCAATCCCTAATTGTCAAGCCAGAACACTCTGATATTTCACAATACTGTACAGATTTAACTACTTTGACTCAGGAAAAAATTGACAAAGACGGGATTTCTCTTGAAAGCGCTTGTGAATTGCTTCAGATACATCATGAAACAAAACAATATCCCTGGGCATCATGGGGTAATTACGATAGACGGGCTTTTGAGTACGAATGCAAAAGAAAACAAGGATTAGGATTAACAATATATCCATTCGGTGTTGATCATATAAATGTAAAGACATTATTTACACTTATGCACAGGCTCAAAAAACCACCCGGAATGTCTGAAGCTCTTAAATTAATAGGAATTCCACTGCAAGGAACTCATCATCGTGCTACTGATGATGCTTATAATGTCGCTGCAATACTCTCGACACTGATTGGATGCTGTAACAAATAATATAATTAAAGAAAATTCATCAATTTTCATCCCTTTCGGATTCGGTATTTTCTATCCTTTGACCTGTATTATTTGAGCGGGAGATGCTCTGTCCGATCAAAGAATCCATACAAACTTATGGTGATATTATATGGTCAGTTACAAGCTACGCATTACAGATATACCAGCAGAGGACAGGCCGGGGAACCGGCTACTGAAATGCGGCGCCACCTCCCTGAGCAACTCCGAACTGCTCTCTATTATACTCAGGACAGGTTCGGTGCAGGAGAATGCAATTGCCCTGTCGCAGAGAGTCCTGTCGCAGTTCGACCTGAAGCAACTCTCGGCAATAAACGTGCCCCAGCTCATGAAAATTCACGGCATTAAGTCAGCGAAGGCTGCCCAGATCGTAGCTTGTTTTGAGCTGTCCAGAAGATTGGAAATGTTTGATAGCTCACCAAAATTCAAGATCAACTCTCCGGAAGATGTGTACAGGCGCCTCTATCCGACAATGCGGGAATCAAAGAAAGAACATTTTGTGGAACTGTGCCTGGATACCAAGAACCAGGTGATCAGGGAAGATACCATATCCATTGGTTCACTCAACGCGAACATCGTCCATCCAAGAGAAGTATTCCGCACCGCCCTGATTGAATCGGCAGCACATATTATTGTAGCTCACAATCATCCATCCGGCGACCCTACGCCGAGCAGGGAAGATATTGATATCACAAAGAAACTGGTAGAGACGGGGAATATCATGGGTATCAGCGTGCTTGACCATGTCATAATCGGCGATGGCAGGCACTTCAGTATGAAGGAGGCTGGGCACATATGAAGAAGATAAAGATCCCACGATGGCGGGTGTATTATACAGACGCACCAAATATTGCGTTCTTTAACAGCGAGAGGAGAGCAAAGAAGTATGCGGCAGCATGTGAGTTAGCAGAAGTAAGGGATGGAAATGCTGGTATGATATGATGGCACAATTCAAGAGATTACGAAGAAGAACCAAAAACAGATTTAGATTACTGCCGAGCGCAGTCATAAAGCATGGAGGAAAAAGATAATGGCACACAGAAAACTAACAGAAAGGGAGCGCGACCGCATGATAAATCTTCATGCATCCGCTCCACTGGGTTATATACCTGCTATTGATGATGAGCTAATCAAACTTGGCCTCGTCCAGTTTTGGGATGAAACACAGAATGTAGTAGATAGTACAGATATACCATTCTATGGCGCCAATGGAAGGATATTACCAGAGTGGTGCGATTTCAAAGCGGAGAAGCAAGAAAAAACCGCCTTGATATCATCATACCATTGTACAAAGTGTGAGTGCAATCACAGAACCGGGACTAAGATCTTTGAAGAACATTTCGAGTATGCATGTGAACATTTATGATTCAAGCACCGACAAGGAAATGAAAATATGGTAAAAGAAATTCAAAATAAATTCGACCTCCCGCCAAGCATGTTCGAACTGGTGTGTGAGAGAGCCGAGGATCCGAAGAATGCGCGGGATGTCTATGACGTTTTGTCAAATGAAATACAGATTCAGCTTGACAGGGCACATGATGAACCGCAACATGCCGCTTTCCTGATGATAGCACAGTATGCCCTTATTTTAGATGACATCAAACAGAAGGTAGCAGTCGATGAGAATCTCATATGCAAAGAGTGTTTCGAGCCGCTACCGGAATCAACTGGGGATAATTCTTGTGATAACCCCAAATGTAAGCTATACTGTATGCCTATTGAATGAAATAATGCCAATAAGCGGTAACAGCCATGAACACTCAAGATGTTGTAAAAGCCCTTGCAGAAAAAGGATTCGATATAAGCGAGCAGGAAGTGCAATCTAAAATAGATACCTTCTCTAAAACCTTTCGACTTCCCGCAGAAGAAGCAGCCAGGGCAGCACTTAACCACTTCATATCGACAAACAAACTATCCGCGCCGGTAAAAAACAAAGCGCCTGCACCGGTTCCAGCTGGACAAATTCAAACTCCGGCTGCGGAACCTGTCCTCGCACAGACTGCTGCCGCGCCCACATCTGCGCCTCAGCTTCGTGTTGCAACTGGTATAAGCGATAGGGTTTTTAAACTCATAAAAGAAATGAGCCAGCGTGTACCGTATCGTCTTGCAAACTATACCGAACTTATTAAGGAATCTGAAACTATAGGACTTTCTCAGAAACAGGTTGAAGATGATGTGAAGACCCTCATTGCAGAAGGGAAATGCATAGAACCATTTATTGGAAAACTTTATCCAGTATCCCATGGAAAAATTGGTTGAAGAAGAATTTTGATTCGTTTTCTGATCACGGCAACCCAGATTTCTGGCACGGATTCAGAAAATCTTCCAAACAGAAAGATAAAATTAAAGGAGGAATTTAATGACAGAAACTGTTGAGATAATAGATAAAATACTTGTAGATCTGAAGAAGGTCAGAGGAGTTGAAGCCTGTGCTACCGTAAGCCGGGATGGACTGCTTATTCGCGCTATCCTGCAAGAAGGACAAAGTTCAGAATCGTTCGCTGCAATGTCAGCCACCATGTTCGGAGCCGCGGAGACTGCTACCGCAGTGCTTGGAAAGGGCATACCCAGCCGGGTTATTGTAGAATCTGATCGCGGACGGTTGATTGCAGTCAGCGCGGGGCCTAAAGCACTGCTTATTGTTCTTGTAAGTTTGGATACCGGACTGGGATTAATCCTTCTTGAACTTGAGAAAGCAGCAATAAAGTTCAAAGAGCTCTTAACATGAACTAGCATTATAATCAGATGCTGCTGGAGCTTTAACTCACATCCCACCAGTAAAAAAACTTCCATAAAACCAATATACATAGTTATAAAGAGGTGTATATATGTTAAAATCAAATAAAGAACCTACAATCGATCATTTCACCCCGCCAGATGCGCATTTGATACAATACGAATGTGAAACATGCGGCAGATATTTTTATGTAAAAGAAGGCGACAAATCGGAACTTGATATTGAATTCGGCTGCCCGTTCGGCTGCGACGATGCCGGAAAGCCTGTCCGGAAGATCGTTTTTGAAACAAAATCCATCACCGACCTCAGAACAGGCAAGACCACAACGCTTGAAAATATATCCGGTACTGATGAACCAATAGCAAAGTACACGCTCGGATGGGATGGTGTAAAAGCAATATGTGAAAAAAGAGGCATTGATTTCAGCCGCCTATCAGAAGACCAGCGCTCAGATATAGAGCACTATGCCCAGAAAGGACTTGAGAGACAGATTGATTGGGAAATTATTATAGATTGCGCCCTCCAGGCTTTAAAGGGGGACCTGCCGATGATGGCAATATCAAAAGTTAAAATCGACATGCAGAAATACACAGAATGGAGTAAAGGAGATACCGATGAGAAAAGCTATAACAATTTCATCAAACTATTACAAAACAAAGGAATCAAAGAAATCCAGAAACTATACCCTACGGTTTACGACTTGAATCCGATGCACGCTTATCTCCCACGTCTAATATTTCTTGAAGGATTTGATGAAGCGTACAAACTCATCCCTGGAGAAAACATGGATGAAATAGACCCGTTCAATGAAAATGCCAAAGTTGTTGCAATCGAATGGGTAGAAGGAGCATAATAATGAGCGAAATATGCAATGTCTGTGGAGAGAGTGTTGCGTGGGGCAGCGGGAAATACGTTAATCGCGTGCCCGATTGCAACACAGTAGAAGAAAGAAAAGATATGAACGTCCCGCATCCCGAAGGCGATTTCATTTGCGGAGAATGTGAGGAAGAAATGGATCAAGAGGCACCGCGCTGCTCCCTTTGCGGTTTTGTCATGGATGAACTGGAAAGCGGTTTATCCTGCCAGAATACCGCATGCCCGAACTGCCACAGAACACCAAAAGAACTATCAAAACTGGATAGAAAGCTGCTTGATAAAAGGCTAATCGCACACCTGAACCGACTCGTAAGCAAGCCCTGGAGTCCACACTTACTGCCGGATGAGATAACATCAGATTTCAATGGCAGGTGGCTGGAGATTGCAAAAGAGCGGGGATCAAAGTCAAAGAACAGCCAGTTTTATAGACTCGATGCTGTAAGCACCCAGTTTTTAGTAGAGGCTTTCGAAGCTGAAAGGGACAACATCAAGAAAGCTGCCATGCTCGTGAAAAGCACGATATCAATACTGCAACAGCCCAGCTACGTACAGTTTACAGATGAAAAAGCAAGGGATTATCAGATAAGCAAGCTCCAATCCGCTCTGGACATGTTGGAGCAGCCCATACCGAACATCGACAAGGAAACTACAAATAATGTCAGTGATGACTGAGATTGAGAACAAAATATCGATTATAGAATAGATGATTGGTGATAAATCATGGCAACCAAAGAAGGATGGGGATTTCCCCAACTCTCAAAAAAAACCCATTATTTTCTTAATGGGAGAAGTCTGTGTATGAAGTGGATGTATTTAGGAACTCTTGAAACAGGAAATAATACATCCCCTGATAACTGCAAGCAATGTATGAAATTAAGATTAAAACGAGAAATAGACGGCATGATGTGATATTTTTATGAAAATACTTTCAAAAATAAACATCGTAGACCAAATAGAGAAATTCGTTTATGTTAAGGGATTAAGAGAGCCTTTATATGGTTTCAATAACCAGTTGATTGGCTTCTTTGAGAATGGAAGTTATTATATAATTGGTACGAAATTACATGATGCATTGCGGTATCATCCAACCATCTTTAATCCATGAAGGAAGATATATGCCACAAAAGAAAATAATCAGAATGAGGAACAACGACACGGACACAAAAGGATACCTGAGTTACGAAGCGACTTGTTTCCCAAAAGACTCGAAGTATTATCTAAATGTTTGGAAGCCAAATATCCTCGATGAGAACCCAGACCCTAAGAGCATGGGCTTAGAGGAGCTTGCAGACCTTTGCGACCACCAGGCAGAAGCACGTAACGACCACGAATATGTCGGAGCGCACCGATTGCTGGCTGCTTTGCTATTCAGGAAGCTTGGATGTGAGAAAGCGACCGAAATCATGTTTGAAATAGCAGAATATGGCGGGCTTGACTATATGGTAGGAATGGATGGCCAGATACCTGTTTATGATGAATTCGGAATAAAAAAACCCTGGTATGGATGGAAATTGAGAAGGTAAACGTTATAAACCTCGGGGTCAAGGGTAGAGAAAAACCGCTTACGATAGTGGCATTTATGGACTGAAAGCAGGGATGAACATGGAGAAAATCTATGCGAGCCTGTAAGATGGAAGCTCCCAGCCACTCAGGGTAGGGAGGATGTTACACCTCACAACAAACACTTTTCAGCATCTATTCTTGTTAATATTAAAAAGAAATTGTTCTGAAAGAAAAGGGGGCGCAGTCGGTTTCCTCATTTTTCGGATATTTTCTCAAGTATTTTCTCAAGATGCTGGTTGTGCTCTTTCTGTTCAGTAACAAAAAAACTCATCACAGTATTTAGATTGTGTGTGTCCTCTCCAATCCCAGACAGCCTTTCATCAACGCTTGATAGTTTTTTGTTAACTCCTTTCAGCTCATCGTTGCCTGTGTCAAGCTTCCTGCCTATATCTACAAGTTCATCCGTATAAAGCCTTGAGAATTTTT
>JBAQYK010000215.1:0-8191 GCA_049299995.1 Candidatus Methanoperedens sp. | reverse complement strand
CGGCAGTACGGTGTTTTCAAGACGGATCGAAGGACAATTGAATGAATTGTTGTTTAAGGTTCTGGCGTATAATCTATGCAGATTGGGCGAAGTTGCGTTTTATATGAAAATCGATATTTATAGCTCTTTTTTGTGTCAAAATAATGAAGATGCCGTGCCTATGGCAGCATGTGTTTTGCCGCAAAAGGCAAATGGATGAACTTTTCTGGATACTCATCCAACAAATTTATAGGGTGGAAGCTAATCCAATTATTTTAAAAAGTGCAAGGCTCCTTCAACCGTCATTCTTATATAGAACATCAAACATTATTTTGCCACAACGGCATCCCGATATCTGTATAATTATATAAGATTTATATAATTCGTCGGGTACTTAAAATCAGACTACATATGACAATACAAGGAGAACGATAATCATGGCGGCGCAACTTGGCGGACAACCAATCATAATATTAAGAGAAGGCACTGAGAGAACACGCGGAAAAGAAGCACGGAACAGCAACATCATGGCGGCAAAAGCGGTTGCTGCGGCTGTTAGAACCACACTTGGTCCGAAAGGTATGGACAAGATGCTGGTCAGCGGGGATAATATCACAATCACAAACGACGGCGTTACAATCTTAAGAGAGATGGATATCGAACATCCTGCTGCGAAAATGCTTGTGGAGGTAGCCAAGACGCAGGATGATGAGGTGGGGGACGGCACCACAACCGCCGCCGTACTCACAGGTGAATTGCTGGAACGCGCGGGAGAGTTAATTGAACTGGACGTGCACCCCACAATTATTGCCACAGGTTACAGGATGGCTGCGGAAAAGGCTATCGACATGCTGAAAGACATAACTCACACCATCTCTGAAAATGACGAGGAAGCGCTCCTGAATATCGCAAGAACGGCAATGACCGGGAAAGGCGCAGAAGGCTCAAAAGAAAAACTCGCAGAAATTGCAGTCGCCGCAATCAAATCCATTGTGGATGAAGAAGATGGGAAGAAGTCGGTTGATATCGATAATATCAAAATAGAGAAGAAAGTGGGACATAGCATTGATGACTGCGAGCTGGTCAAAGGCATTGTTCTTGATAAGAATAAAGCGCACAATAATATGCCAAACAAAGTAGAAAATGCAAAGATTGCGCTCATCACCCGCCCTATTGAATTTAGCAAGATGGAGCTTGAAGCTGAGATAAATATTTCAACGCCTGGCGAGCTTACCCGGTACCTTGAACAGGAAGAGCAGATTGTTCATGATATAGTAGCCCGCATCGCAGCTTCAGGGGCAAACGTTGTGCTCTGCCAGCTTGGTATAGAAGACATTGCGCAGCATTTCCTTGCGAAAGAAAATATCCTTGCAGTTGAACGCGTGGAAAAAAAGGACATAGAGAAAGTTGCCAGGGCTATCGGGGCGAATCTTATAACAAGCCTTGATGATTTTGAAGCATCCGATATAGGAAATGCCGGGCTTGTAGAACTGCGGGGGCATGGCGAGGATAAGATGCTTTTCATCACTGAATGCAGCAACCCCAAAGCAGTATCAATCATAATCCGCGGCGGCACTGAGCATGTGGTGGATAGCACCGAGCGGGCTCTTGAGGACGCGTTAAGAGTGGTCGGGGTTGCAATCGAAGATGAAAAACTGGTAGCAGGCGCAGGTTCACCTGAGATTGAGCTTTCATTGCGGTTAAAGGAATATGCATCAACTCTCACAGGCAGGGAACAGCTTGCTGTTACAAAGTTTGCCGAAGCTCTTGAGGTCATCCCGAAAACGCTTGCGGAAAATGCGGGTCTTGACCCGATTGATATGCTTGTCGAACTCCGGAGCCAGCATGAGAAAGGAAAGAAGGATGCCGGGTTGAACGTATTTACCGGAAAAGTGGAGAATATGTGGAAAAACGGCGTTATCGAACCCCTGCGGGTGAAGACACAGGCTTTGAACTCAGCCACCGAAACCGCTATAATGATACTGAGGATTGATGATGTGCTTGCAGCTTCCGGCGGCGGAGCATGCGGTTCAGGCGGCGCTCCATGCGGCGACATGGGCGGTATGGGCGGCATGCCACCCGGTATGATGATGTAAGAATCAACTTACGGTGTCAATCTTGCTTCTAAGGATATAATAGAAGTTAGCTATATGATGGTGACAGCTATCTTCTTTTGAACTATTTCCGAAGAAGCAACGTCTCCTATTTCATGAGATGCTTAACCGGATTTTAGAAAATCTCCGGAACAACTCGTTTTGCGACCTCGCGATAGGCAGCCACAAGGTCGCCCTTATCAAACCTGAACACATCCTTATCAAGGGATTCCCCCGTAGTCTTATCCCAGAACCTGCATGTATCACATGATATCTCATCTGCCAGGACTATCTTGCCCTTGCGCTTTCCGAATTCGAGCTTGAAATCCGGCAGCAGAAGATTTCTTTCATCCAGATATTCAACAAGTATCGAGTTAATCTTCAGGGAAAGTTTCCGTATCTTTGAAAGTTCATCCTTCGTTGCAAGCCCAAGAGCCAGGGCGATATCTTCGTTAATCATGGGATCGCCGTATTCGTCGCTCTTATAATCGAAAAGAACTATTGGAGGGGCAAGTTTCTGCCCTGTCTTGAATGGGTATTTTTTGGTGAGTGAGCCGGCTGCAATATTCCTCACGATTACCTCGATTTTTATGATATCCACAGCATCCACAACCATCTCGGTGCCCGAGAGCATACTGTCAAAATGCGTTTTAATGCCCTTATCCTCAAGCAGCCTGAGGAGCTTTGCAGCTATCTGTGCGTTATAATACCCTTTTTTCGGGGCTTCACTTTTTTTCTTGCCGTCAAATGCTGTAAGGCTGTCCCTGAATTCCATTATCAGCTTTTCAGGAGCGTCTGTTTTGAACACTGTTTTTGCCTTGCCAGAATAGAGTTCCGAGAGCTTAATCATAGTCGCTTTACTGCTCTCTTTATGGATATAAAGGATTGCAAAAAAATTTCGGTAAATATATGTAGAGGCATTGTAATTTATTGTCTTAAAACATTCAGGGAGAGAACATAATAATGACAGATGATAACGTAGTATATATCGGAAACAAACCAGTGATGAACTATGTTCTTGCAGTGGTAACACAATTCAATAACGGCGCAGCGGAGGTTGCCATCAAAGCAAGGGGAAAAGCAATATCAAGGGCAGTGGATGCAGTTGAGGTTTCAAGGAATCGTTTTTTAGAAGGGGCTAAGATAAAGGACATAAAGATTGGTACGGAAAAGATTGCCACGGATAAAGGGGAGACAAACGTGTCCATAATAGAGATTGTGATGACTAAATAGCTTATTTTGAGTTTTTTCTCTTGACTTAATAGCTTTTTGATAGCAGAATCAGCGATTGTTGCCGTCGCAAGTACATGGAATTAAAAAATCCGGGACAACAAAGTACATGCTCATGGATTCGGCATATCTGCCAGAAAACCGGGATTTAACTTTTCGCTTCAGGAATATTATATGCATGTCTGTATAATTATTGAGTTAAAAATATTTTTTCCAGAAAAGTAATTATATAACATAACATATTACTAATTAATGACAGGTTTGTTAGAAAATTATCCTGAGTTTATTGGTCGCCTGACACCTGAAGATATAATTTTGATTATCTTATTTTTTAGTCTCCCTTTTTTGATACCATATCTGTATATTAAATTTTTTGAACAAAGCTTGCTTTCAGTTGCCAGGCAGAATTCGGTTAAATTTGCGAGATTCAAAGTATATTTTAATAAACCGGTTAATTTAATTAAGAGAATACTCGAATACCGGATATTCAAGAATATATAGTTCAATAAACCATCTACAATACTATGGAAAAACCCGGGGACACATTTAAGTGCCATTTAGTAAGCTGGGACGAGGCATACAATCTGGCAAAAATATTAGCGCATAAGATAAAAAGCTCGGGATACAAGCCTGACCTTGTTATAGGTATTGCAAGAGGCGGGCTTGTGCCTGCACGCGTTGTGTGCGATTTTCTTCTCCAGAAAGACCTTGCAGCTATAAAAATCGAACACTGGGGCATCGCGGCAACACTCGGAAAAGCCAAACTGAAATACCCTCTCCCCGTAGACATTTCCGGAAAAAGCATACTGGTTGTGGATGATGTTGTAGATACCGGGGATACCTTTTCCGTGATAATGGATTACATAAAGGAAAAAAACCCATCTGAGGTTAAAACCGCTGTGCTGCACTATAAGACATGTTCAACCTCTGTCCCTGATTACTGGGCGCAAATGCAGGAGGAATGGAAGTGGATAATATATCCCTGGGCTGTCTATGAGGATTTAACTGGCTTTATTAAAAAGGTTCTAACAGGGACTATGACGCACGAGGACATTAGATTTGCCATGGATAAAAATTATGGCATAAAGATATCAAAAAATGACCTTCTGGAAATATTGGATGATATGCAGGCGACAGGAGATATTCAGAAAATAAAAGAAAAATGGACGCAGAAAAGGTTGTAACATACTTGCTAATTCAAAAGCTCTTTTATCTTCCCAAGCACAAGAACCGCATCCTGCCGCTTTAAATCAACTTCATGCGCCTTAAAAAACCCAAGTAATTTTTCCTTATCCGAATCCTCGATGACCCCCTTTTTCACACATTCATTAACAATATTCCAATAATTCCTCTCAGGATAAAATATTTTCCTGGTAGTGTCCACGACGGCAGAAGCCTGCTCTTTCGTCAAAACTCCCATAACCACCGCCTGCTCCACGGTAACCCTGACATTTACAAGTGGTACTGAAAGTTGTTCAAATTTTTCAGCATCAAAGGTCACAGCAACCTCATCATCCGATTCAAGAACTCCATTTTTGTACATCTCGTATATCTTTCCCACGCCAATCATGCCGTAAGGCTCAAGCTCAGATGCCCGCAACGCCCCCATACTTGCCCCTCCCACAACCGTTATGCCCATTTTTAGCGCATCGATTATTTCACGGTGCGCCACTGCCGCGCTGTCAAAGAAAACCCCGTCTATAATTCCTATTATTTCAGGCGGCGACTTCATAAGCCTCACGATATCGTGACGCTTCACAGGCGGGCGGTAGTCAGCATCCAGTATCTTTTTTGCATCGCTGTGGCTTATGCTCGTGCCCGTGTACACCACGGGTTTCATCGCGCCACTCTCTTCTTCTTTTTCTTGATGCGTTCTCCCTTTCTCTCACGGTCAAGCGTATAAAGCTCAAACATGGGAATAATCGCCCTGACAACCGGGATTTCCACGCCCCTTGAAAGATTAACGATAATAGCGCCGTCAGCAACTCCATCAAGGGATTCAAGCACGGTTTTTATGTTAGCTGCCGGCGTATCGCTTGAACTATCTCCCAATTCATCCATCCGCACCTGCTCCAGTTCTTCGTACCAGTAGCTGTTCATCTTCTTCATGTGGTCATAGCCGAATGTCCGCACCACTTGCTCCCTGTCAGTATCCTCACGCGCGCCGTGTATCTGGACAACGCGGCTCTGCGCAGCCTCGGTGAGCGCCCGTGTTACCGCAATCTCCGGCGAAAGATGCGCGCCTGCTCCCATAACAAGAAGCGCAGGGTCTTTCAGCACGGTATCGTCAAGCGCGGTAACTACTGTGGGAATATCCACATCCGAGTTAAGCAGCCACACCTTGACCGTGATTCCTGTTTCTTCCATCTTTCTTTTCAATTCGTAATTCAGCCCATCACTTTCGGAAAGTACGATTTCCCTTCCCGGATTTCGAGTGAATTCCGCAATGCTGAGCGCGTCCCTTTCGATTACTTCAAGCAAGCCGTGGAGCACCGCCTCTTCAATGGTATTTCCCGATGCAAGCCCGTTTGTGTTGCTTCTGAAAAGCTTGTTCCCTTTCTGCGGGTCGTATGGATGGAATACTGCATTTGCCGGGACGAACACTTCAATATCGTTCATTATATCGTCCCCCATGACCCATTCAAGGCTCGTGAACCCTGCCAGGGGCTGCGGCAGGAGAAGGGCGTCCGGGTATAATGCAGGGGCGCTTTCGCAAAGTGATTCATAGGTATCTGTGACCCTCTCTGTTTCTAAATCAACTCCGCTCAGGTTGATGCTAACCTCTGGCTGCTCCGCAAGGCAGCGCTCAAAACTTTCCATTATTGCGGATATTCTTGCATTGGTTTCGGTTGCGCCTTTTCCTGAGTAAATGGATATTGCTCCCGCCGCAGCGCTCGGTCTTATGGCTGAAAAAACAGGGATGCCCACACGGTCAAGGTCTGTGATGTTCGCGATGCGGGTTACACCGATTTTAGGAAGGAGTTTTGTGGTGTTTGCAAGCGTGGTCTCAGGGTCAAAGACGCGCTGCGTGCCTTCGAGATATTTGATATTGGGGTCGAGGGTTATTTTGCTCATTGTTTCTGGCAATCTTATTGGATATGGGTTATATATCTTGCTATGGCGGCACGGGATAAAATATAATCCCATTGGGAACATCTTAATATAAAAAGCTGAAAAGAGGTATAACATGACACTTGACTCACGAATTTCCGAACTTGCAAAAGCCGCAAAACCCACAGTCGCCATAATCGGTCTTGGGGGCGCGGGCTGCAACATCGTTTCATGGATAGCAGAGAAAGAGCTTGTAGGAAGCAGGATAATCGCCGCAGATACGGACGCAACGCATCTGATGGGGACAAAAGCAGATGTGAAGATTCTCCTCGGAGAGCAAGCCTATCTGGGAAAAGGCTGCGGGGGCTTTGCAGAACGGGGCACTGAAGCCGCAAGGGAGAGCATAAAAGAAATAAAACAGGAACTCAAGGATTCAAACCTCATATTCATATTAGCGGGCATGGGAGGCGGCTCCGGCACCGGCGCTGCCCCTGTTGTGGCTGAGGCGACCCGCGAAGCGGGCATACTTACCATCGGGGTTGTGACGCTGCCTTTCGGTTATGAGGTTTTAAGACGCAAAAAAGGCATATCCGGAATAAAAGCGCTTGCCGCCCAATGCGATTCACTGGTAGTTATAGACAATTCAAGGTTGAGAAACATCGCAGGCAGCCTTCCGCTTCGCGAAGGCTTTGCTGTCGCAAACGAGTTTATAGGTAATTTCATCAAGAACATAACTGAAACAATCACCCAGGCAAGCCTTGTGAACCTTGACTATTCAGACCTGCGCAGCGTTGTAGAGCGAGGAGGAATATCGGCAATCGGAATAGGAGACGCAGAAGGAGAGAACCGCATAGAGATGGCGATGGAACAGGCGCTGTCAACGCCGCTTCTTGATATACCGGACATTTCAGGAACATACGGTGTCCTGATACATATTGTGGGAGGAGAAGATATGACCCTCGGCGAGGTTTCGCAGGCAGGCGAGATAATCCTCCAGAAAGCGCCTAACACCGGCAGGATAGTTTGGGGCGCAAAGGTGGATGAATCCCTTGCCGGGCACGTCAGGGTGACAGCAGTGTTGACAGGTGTTGCCGACCCGAAAAAATTGACGTAAGCATGGAACTTGAACTGACCGAAAGGGTAGATAACCTGTGCGATTATACATATAATTTCACATGGCAGACCAATAAAATTCGCCCGGGCAGCCTTATTCCATCACAGGAGGGTACAGGTTACACGTACAAAGACCTTGTTGATGAGTTAAGGAGAGGCGGGGAAGTCAGGATTTTCGGCAGCGCAGGCAGCAGGCTGGGTTACAGCATGGGCGTAAACCTTGCGCATTTCGGAGGTACCGGAGCGCCCGAAAAAGCCGGGAGAATATATGTAAAAGGCGATGTTGCCCATGAGATGGGAATGGGCATGGTTTCAGGGGAGATATACGTTAAAGGGAATCTTGAAGAGCCTGCTGGCAACGTGGTTGAAGTCGTTTCTGACGAACCGGGTTATCGCAAGTTCCGGTCAATAACCGAGATTCTCTGTAAAAGGCTGGGAAAAGAAGTTCTTGTTAAGAACAACTTCGATAAAGAAAAGAAGCATTTGCTGATAGACGATGGAGAACTCCGAGGCACAATAGCGGCGAGGTGCGACTGCGATGCGCTTGTCACAGTAGAAGGAGACGTTTACAACGGCACAGGTCTTTTGATGCGAAAAGGCGTGGTTCATGTGATGGGAAACGCGGGAATGAATACAGGCGCGCATCTTGACGGCGGCGTTGTTATCGTCGAAGGTACTACAGGCGAGTTTGCAGGCGCGTACATGAAAAAAGGAACTCTTGTTTT